>NZ_JBBOYD010000002.1:0-300000 GCF_038007965.1 Niallia sp. FSL W8-0635
AAAGAGTGGGAATCTTTCTAACACAGTCCAGTTAAACGGATCTTTTATTCTAAAAGAACTCTAAACCTATCATTAAATGATAGAGTGGACTAAAGAGATCTGATTCAACAAGTTCTTTCATATGGTCAAAATGAATTTGTAATTCTTCCATTTCGCTGAGAAGAATTTCGTTATTTGAACTTCCTTCTAAGATGACCTTAATATAAAGAACATCTGAAGATAATTCATCAAGAATTTGCTTATCATACAACTTTTTTAAAAGTTGATCTTCCTTTCTTCTGTTTACCTCATTTAAGAAATTTTCTAATTGGTTAATTACTTCTTTTTTCTTCATTTTATTATCTCCTTTCACTTTGAACTTTCTAAGTAAATAGATTACTTCGTTCGTGACTTTATTATAGTTAACTGTCCTTTATATATAACCGGAAAATGTTCGAGTAATTTCAGCCCTATAATTAGATACTTGCAATCTTAACTTCTATTAGGACAAACGGTTAATATTAAACATCTAAAGAGTTATAGGGAAAAAGTGAAGAGAGTGTACCAAAAATTAAACTTTTTTTGAATAAATTGTGAACTAGTAGGATTATATACTTATGAAATAGAAAGATTAATATGAAAGGAGGGATATAATTGAACGACTATGATTTGTTACTCCATCTAAAAAACCAATATGATGCAACCAATACTTCCACCGACCTCAAAAACCTCATCGATACCTTCTTAGAATATTTTCCAATCGAATAACATATAATAGTTCATCTATTTGTTTTGAATTAACATTAATATGCAGCTTTACTAAAAAAAGAGGAAGACAAAGATGTAGGATTGTTACTTGAAGAAAGAAAAAGATTATTAATTAAAGAACCTTGTTCAACAATAGAAAACACAAGGAATAAAAAGGAATTTCAATTTCTTATTAATAAGTTTTTATCTAAGAAATTATCTTTGGTTGTTATGATAGTTCTACACTTAATAAATAATGTACTTTATTTATTAAGTGTAGAAAATAAAATACATTTTCTAAATATTAAAAATCTCTCGGTTGAATAATGTACCTATCAAGCCGAGAGATTTTTGAATGCCATTTTAATTGTTACATTTAACTAATTTTGATATCTGAAAGTGAATCAACTATGTCTTCATGAAGAATATTGACCTTGAAGTATTCTCTTAATTTACATAAGAATACGTTTAAATTATATTTATATCTTATTTGTATTTTGGTAATACCCGATTCAGGTAAATATTCATGTCCTTTATAACTTCCACCTACTATAAAGAGAGTGATTGTATCACCTTTATAGTCTTGTCCGTTAAAACTAGGTAAGATGGTTAGCGTTTTATTTCCTATATAAGCGGCTGCAACATCTATTGCTGCTTCCGTTGGAGTTACTTTCACTTTAGTATTATTAAAAATGCTATATACTGGCATATTAAGGTCCACCTTTTAAATTTTTTAGATTATAACTTCTTTATACTTATACTAAATTCCATCAATATGTTATTTTTCATAATCTTTCGGAATGCAATCTTGCTAAAGCGCCTATTTTTTTATTGTTTTCTTCATAATTATCAGGAACGGTCATTTTAATAGATAAATACTAATTATTTTTTCATATTTAATCGGAAAAAATATTTTGTTTTCTATTAGAAATAATATATTAGCTACAGAACTACAAAGAATATAAAGGTGGCTATGCAGGAGGAAGAGCAACTTTTGGGGCAAAAATAATTCAAAAAAGCTACACAAATGATAAAATAATCAAAATGTGTAACTTTAAATTTGGGTGTAAATTTTAGGATTTTAATTAACTCTCTATATAATACTAATCAACCCAATTTATTGATTTCAAGTCTTGCTCTAGCCATTTATAAATAATGTCAGTTATTGGTGTATCCTCGAATATATCTAATACTTGACCAGTACGAGTCACACTTAACCACATACAATCATCTCGACGATATTCTTTAATTTTTTTACCAATTTCATAGATAATATTATCATCAAGATGAAAATCATCTGAATCTTCTTTTGTAAATTGGATATCTAAAATAAAATCTTTATAATCTGATGGCAAAGGTTCTAAGTGCCAATTTAATCCCGGACCCGCAGAGAATCCATCTGTTTCTTTAGGTGCTTGTAAATCTCCTTTTAGAGTAAAAGGATAAAGTACAAACTTCCTTAACCTATTTTTTAATAATGGGAAGAATGTTTCAACAATCTCTTTATATCCAATAATCACTTCTTTATAAATTTTTACAGTTCTTATATATAGCTGTTCATCGGAGTAGGCACTCCATACCCAATTGTCTTTAGGATTTTCAATATCCTCCCCAGGTATCGGACATTCTACAACATTAATACCTTTAATCTCTAAATTTGCAATGTAATCCTTATACAATGACATTGGAACTCGTTTTTTATTTACATTTATATCTGAAATATTCTGATATTCTTTTTCAATTCTAGATTTTATTTCATTTATACTGATACTTTTGGTGTATAAAGAGCCTTTCCTGACTATTTTTAAGGAAGTGCTCCACATTAATTCTTTATAAATTATCTCTGTACAGATGGGCAATGCCTTATTTTTAATTATTTTTGTTAATTTACCCCTTAATTCCTCGAATGTCCATCTCCAATACCAACTTGATCTATCACCTGGTCTAGCTCCTTTATAACTTAGCCAGTCATATTCAATCTTATTTCCATCTAGGATATTGATTTCAGGCAGTTTTTTTCTTCCCCTATACCAAGATATATATAACCATTCGTCATCTTTCATTATTCCAATAGGTAGGATAGTTCGATTCATATCCACTGGTGCAATAATATCAGCTAAGATGCCTAAAGATTTTATCCAAGAACTCATGGTCATTCTAATTTTTTCTCCACATTCTTGTGTTGATAAAGAGGTTATATCATTATGAATTCCCCATTTTTTTATACTTTCCTCTATTAGTACTGAAGCAAAACCTGGTACCTTTTCTACAATTTCGCGAAG
Organism: Niallia sp. FSL W8-0635; assembly: GCF_038007965.1. Classification (GTDB taxonomy): domain Bacteria; phylum Bacillota; class Bacilli; order Bacillales; family Cytobacillaceae; genus Niallia. The sequence continues at coordinate 3,009 of NZ_JBBOYD010000002.1, forward strand.
AATATTGTCAATAGTATCCTCCTTAAATATGGTAATTAGAATAATAAGAGGATATTTCCAGTAATCTAAAGTACCCTTTTCAATTATGTGATTAATATTTATCATATTTTCGGATAACGACTTAGCAGCAAACCATTGATTCAATATCGGAAGAACAAATGATATGTAACCATTTTCTTCAATAATCAAACCACTGTTTAAGAGACTCCTAACTTCGACAATGTCACCTATTTCAGTCTTTTTAACAGGAACATTTCCACTGCTAGTACTTATCATAGCTAAATTCATTAGTAACTGATTTGTATTTGATTCATTTATTTCTACATTTTTAAAGGCGTTTTCTATTAAGTATGCTAGTAGTTAGCCACTGGTATTTGGGATTATATTATTTGTTTTTCTTAAATATAATCCAAGTAAAATCGCGAAAAGAGGACGTTGAATTACTACTTCTATGTCTTTAGGTAGATTGTAAAAATGATAAAGTTTTTGCTGATTATTGATAAAATTTACTATCTCTAATGCTTCATCTTCATTCAAACCTTTCATTCTTATCTTTTCAGAGATATTAGCAAAAATACTTAATGGTCTGCTTGTAAGGATTATGCAGAGATTATCCCATCTTTCAATAGCAATACGCATATTTTCTAATATATTTGATGCGATTGATACTGATACTTCATCCATTCCATCTACTATAATCCAGTATCTTTTTGATTTATCAAGAACTATTTTTTCTAGATACTTTTGAACGTCAATGTCTAATTGTGCTGCATTTATACTTATCGGAATAGGAAAATCAAATTCATTCTCTGCTCTTAATAACAAATCTAAATAAATCTTATCAATAGCAAAAGATTTACCTAGTCCAAACTCACCTTCTATTACTACTAATCGTTTTTCGTCAGTTGGCTTTAAATATTCAAAATTATAGTGTTTATTCTCTAAAAAATATAAAGCTTGTTCTTTATCCAAACCATTTGCCTTAAGTCGTGAAATAGATTTTGCTAAAGTTAGCTTTCTTTGCTCATCTATTATTTTTTTTTTAATACAATATCTCTTTCAAAAATCTCATTTACTGCTTCACTAACATGTCTGTAACTTATAGAACTATGATTTTCTACTTTTAAGATCCCACTATGATCTCCTGGAAGAGGAATTCCTCCTGTCCATTTCGATCTGACAATATGTGGAATGGCGCTGTTTTCTGGCACAATAGTATCCTCTGTTCCAAAGAAAAATTTAAAATCTAAATTAATTGTTTCTAAATGCTTTTGCCATAATCTTATCGTTTCATCTAAAAAACTGCTATTAGGCTCTAAAGATGGAATTTGAGCATGCTTGTTTATACTCTTTATTAATTGATTATATAAAGCAAATGAAGAACCATTATATGGTGTAGCTAAACTAATCATACCTTTTACATTATGAGTTTGATTATGTTCAAGTTCCTCGAGAATATATCTTATAGCTACTAATCCACCCATACTATGACCGATTAATAATACATTTTTATATTGCTTAATTTTTTTCGAGTCAATTTCTCTTTTTAATTCCCTAGCCAAAGTTTCAATAGTAGTAAAAGGACCTTTTCCAACAGAAAAACTTTTAAATTTACCTAGTTTAAGTTTTTTAATTCCCATTAGAGCCAATAATCCGTTTGCTAAATGGAATGTATCATAAGTTATTTCCGCTACATCTACATTTTTAAATGTATCATCAGTTAAAAATAGATCTATCCATGAAATACCATCCTGTTTCCATGTATTATCAGATGCACCAAGTCCATGTATCAGTACGATTAAATTATCATTTTTTATATCATTTTTTTTATGTAACAATAAATTTAACGCCAATTCAAATCCCTCATTTATCCATATATAACAAAATGTTAACACTCATAGTCAATTATACCAAGATATGCTTCATCATTCATTACAATAAGCGAAATACATTGAAACTTCGCTATCTTTCAAAATTACTAACTTTCACCATCTCTTTATCTTTTGAAACAAGATTGTAAGTTTGATTAGAGTTCATTATATCAATTTCTATCTGGAACGAAAAAATCATAATAATCACCTTGTATAATTATTCTGCTCCCATAGCGACATAAGGAAGAGAAGTTCCAATAATTCAAGGGAAGCACTCATTTGTTTAAGTACATTTTTTTACAAGCTCTTCTTCTTAACTTAGTATTGGATATATAACACTTTTGCAAAAAAAGACCCCAAGTACTCTACACCCGAGGTCTAAATGTTAATTATTATTTGTTCTTCATATAATTTTGGTAATTCTTATTTCCACCAGAAAGATTATATATATCATTAAACCCTAAGTTACGCAAAACATTTTGTGCAGCATTCCCAGTGACTCCACCATTACAGTAAGTTACGGTTGGTAAGTTACGATCAAGCTCTCTACTTTTCACACGTAATTCACCTAGTGGTATATTTATTGCACTCTCCACTTTTGATACATTATGTTGTTTTGGTGCTCTGGTATCAATTACTTGAAGAGCTTCTCCTTTTTCTATTCTCTCCGTTAGTTCCTTTGGTGTAATTAGCTTATTTTTCTTTTCAATAGCATTTTGCAGAGCCATTCCAGTGTACATTACTGGATCTTTTGTTGTACTGAATGGAGGTGCATAGGCAAGATCTAGATGGAATAAATCTTCTGCTTTTGCTTTAAACGTCATTGCTGTTACAAATACATCAATCCGTTTATCTACACCTTCTTCTCCAACTATTTGTACACCTAATATTCTGCCAGTTTCTCTATCAGCAATTGCTTTAATAACTAATTCTTTTCCTCCGAGGTACTCTGCTCTAGCCGGTTTAATATTATGAAGTATTTCGATATCATAGCCTTCTTCTAATGCTTCTACTTCATTCATACCTGTTTGACCAACAGCCAAATCAAATACTCTTAAGATACCAGTACCTAAAATACCTCGGTGTTCTAAAGAACCTCCCGTTATTACATCTCCAGCTATTCTTCCCATTTTATTAGCTGTACTTCCTAATGGACGATAGATAGGTTTTCCTGTAATAACGGAGTAGCTTTCAGCAACATCACCAACAGCATAAACATCAGGAAGGTTAGTCTGCATTTTGGAGTTAACTGCAATAGCTCCAGTACTACCAATTTCAACACCGATTTCCTTAGCCAATTGTGTATTTGGACGAACACCCGTAGCTAATATAACAATATCCGTTTCAATAGCTTTTCCTGATTTAGTTTGTACTTCCTTCTTGCTTATCGCAGTTACCTCATCATTTAAGATGAGATTGACTCCTTTTTTAACTAAGTGTTCTTCCACTCGTGAAGCGATATCTTTATCCATATGTGCCATTACATGATTACTACGTTGTACGATTGTTACCTCTAAACCTCTATGAGTAAGCTGTTCTGCCATTTCTAATCCAATATAGCCAGCTCCTATGATGGTTGCTTTCTTTGGTTGGTTTGCTTTCATATATTGATCAATAGCTGCTGTATTTTGTATCGTACGAACTTGGAAAACATGCTCTCCATCTACTCCATCAATATCAGGTTTAATTGGAGAAGCCCCTGTTGCAAAAACCAATACATCATAAGAGTCTTCTTTTATTTCATTTGTATCTAAGTTCTTCACTTGAACTTTCTTCTGCTCGGCATCAATTGTAGTTACTTCATGACGAGTAAAAATATCTACGTTATATCGCTTTTTAAACCAAGCAGCACTTCTTGGAGTTAATGTTTCCAGATTTTCTACTTCTCCACCTAGAAAATAAGGAATACCGCATATGGAATAAGAAATGTCATAGTCTGCATTATATAGAGTGATTTCCGCATTTTCATCGTTCCTACGTGCCTTTGCTGCTACAGATGTTCCTGCTGCTACAGATCCTATAATTAGTACTTTCATATTTATATCCTCCAAAATTAGTATCAATATTACTCTGTATAATTAACAATTCCCGTTCATTTATGAAAGAATGGAAAGCCACAGATATAAGCCGATTAGAGTTATCAAAAGGGTTGGAATAGTTAAGACAATACCTGTTTTAAAATAAGTTCCCCATGATATTTTTACACCTTTTTGAGATAAAACATGGAGCCATAACAACGTTGCTAATGAACCAATTGGTGTAATCTTAGGACCTAAATCAGATCCAATAACATTGGCATAAATTAACCCTTCTTTTATTACTCCTGTAGCATTTGTATCTGCAATTGCTAATGCATCAATAAGTACAGTTGGCATATTATTCATTATGGACGATATGATTGCTGCAATGAATCCCATTCCCATGGTTGCAACAAACAATCCTTGGTCTGCAGCTGCTTGAATAACACTAGATAGCAGGTCTGTTAAACCTACATTACGCAATCCATAAATTACGACATACATTCCAATAGAGAAGAATACAATTGCCCACGGAGCACCCTTTACTACTTTCTTAATAGATACAGCAGCGCTTCTTCTTGCAAATACAAGGAAAATAATCGCAATTACACCTGCTATGATTGAGACTGGAATAGACAGGAATTCACTCACGAAATAGCCAATAAGTAAAACAGCTAAAATCATCCAAGATAAACGAAACATCTTTAAATCTTTTATTGCTTCTTGTGGTACTTTTAATTGATTTAAATCATAAACCTTTGGAATTCTTTTACGGAAATATAAGTACAACACCAGGATACTTGCTATTAAAGAAAAAATATTTGGCACAATCATTCTGGATGCATATTCTACAAATCCGATATCAAAGAAATCAGCAGAAACAATGTTGACCAAATTACTAACAACTAAAGGTAATGATGTAGTGTCTGCTATAAAACCACTTGCAATGATAAACGGAAAAACCATTTTCTCGTCTAACTTTAAAGCTCTAACCATCGCTAAAACGATTGGTGTTAAAATTAGTGCTGCCCCATCGTTTGCAAAAAACGCTGCAACAATAGCACCTAAAATAGCAACGTAAACAAACATCTTGAGTCCATTACCACCAGCAACTCTTGCCATATGTAAAGCTGCCCATTCAAAAAATCCTATTTCATCTAAGATTAAAGAAATAATAATGATTGCGACAAATGCAAGTGTTGCATTCCAAACAATTCCAGTTACGTCAATGACATCATTGAAATCAACTACACCAACAAGAAGAGCTAATATTGCCCCGCCACATGCTGACCAACCAATCGAAAGATTTTTCGGTTGCCAGATAACTAATGTCAGTGTTACTAAAAAGATAATTATTGCTAATATAGTTTGTAACAAAGCTGTTAACCTCCATTAATTACATATAATTCTTAAACCCTTTTCCTCTAGCCATAGTAATTTTTCTCTCTGACTTGGAACATGTTTTAATAACTCTTTAACTAATACGTAGTATTCACTTGTTGTGTTTAAAGAATAAACCACCCACTGACCTTTTCTTTGTTCTTTAACAATTCCAAGATCTCGCATCTTCCGTAAATGCTGGCTAATAGAAGGTTGTGACATATTAAAAAGTTCAACAAATTCACAGACACAACACTCCTGTTCATCCAACATGCTTACCATAGATAATCTTGTTTTATCTCCTAAAAGCTTTAATACATTTGCAGTATCCTTTATATCCATTACAGTTGCCAGATTTATTTACCTCCCTTAGTATCTTCAAAAAAAAATGGTACTCATGTAACCAATCAAAGATATTAATGAAGAACTCATTTGCGTATATAATTATATGCTTATATGTTAATTATAAAAAAAGTTAATGTCAACCACATTAACCCTTATTATTTTATTTATTCACAAGAAATACGCATTCCGTTTTCCTCAAGCCAAATAAATTTTTCATTTTGATTTGGAATGTAATTTAAAATGTTTTTAATCATAGGGAAATATTGATTTCCTTGCTCTAGAGAATAGATAACCCATTTGCCTTTTCTTTGCTCTTTAACCAGACCAGCATCTTTTAATTTTCTCAAATGTTGACTTATAGCTGGCTGTGACATTTGAAACACATCCACAAATTCACATACACAGCAGTCATTTATCATTAGCATTCCCATTATGGATAACCTTGTCTTATCACCTAGTAGTTTCAAAATATTCGCAATAGTATCTATTTGTTCAATAGTCATGTATAATCATCCGTTCCATTTGAATTACCTTTATACTAAATGGAGTAGTCATAGTATGCAAGAAAATAAGAGTTAGTTAAACTCTTATTTTCTCTTTTCAATAGTATATTTAATTAATGAGCTATTTCCTTCTCTAATTCGCAATAAGCTCGAATGAAATTACTATAGGATATAGATCCAAGTGTATTTTCTTTATTGCTAAATAATCTTGCAAAAGCCTTCTCTCTTGCTAATTCAATGGAAACTTCCAAACTATTCATGATTAATTTCAAGTAAGCTTTAAAATAATCTTTACTTAGATTGCCACCTTTATTTATAACCATATATAACCCTCACTCTTAATTATTAGGAGCAACACGAATTCGTCTCACAACTATTATTAGGTGTAATATTAGAGAAACTCACGCTACAAACCCCTGTCTCAGGTAAATCTAGCTCTACTTTTTCAGAAGATTCTATATCTCCTGCCATAAATGCTGCTATTGAACGTACCTGTTCATATCCTGTAGCCATTAAGAAGGTTGGAGCTCGACCATAGCTTTTAGATCCAACAATATATAGATTCTTCTCAGGCTGCCTCAATTCTTTTTCACCATGTGGACGAACTGTTCCACAGCTATGCAAATTAGGATCAATTAAAGGAGAAATTGCCTCTACACTTTCAGTAGCAAAATCAACTTTTGTACGTAATTCATTTAAAAAAGAGTAACTAGGTCGATTTCCTGTATTGACAATAACTTCATCAATCGATTCAATTTCCAGCTTTACACCGTTCACTTCTCCTATAATATTTAGCGTTGAGGTATTATTCCTTTTTATCAACTGATCTACTCTAAAGGAAGTGTGTACTTGAACGATCCCTTTATCCACCAATCCATGAATCCTGCTGCCTAATAATCCTCTTGCTTCTAAGGCATCCTTTTCCTCTCCACCATATGCATCCTCTACCCGTTCTTTGCGGATAATCCATATAATTTCTGTTTTAGGGTTCTTTTCCTTTAAAATCCCTAATTCTAATAAAGCATTAATGGCAGAGTGACCGCTTCCTATAACTGCTACTTTCTTATTTTTGTAGCGGTTTATACTTTCTCCCAAGATATCAGGTAACCCATAAAAAATGTTGTCCTTCAGGGATTTTTCTGATTCTAACCAAACTCCATTGGAGTTAGCTGGATTAGGATTTCCCCATGTACCAGTAGCATCAATGACAGCTCTTGACTCAAGAACTTGAATAGTCCCTTTATACTCTGTATAAATAACAAATGGGACATTCTCTCTGTTAGCTGTCTTCATTTTATCGGTATTTTTTTTGGCTATAGAAATGACTTTTGTATTTAAAGCTATTACTTCTTGTAATTCTGGAATCTTTGATAAAGGGATTAAATAATTTTCCACGAGTTCTTTACCAGTAGGTATTTCCTCAAGATTCGGTTGTTCCCATCCATCTCTCTCTAATAAAGTAGATGCTGCTTTATCGATGTTGTATTTCCATTGTGAGAATAGTTTTATATGCTTCCAAGTAAGGATGTTTGCTCCCACTTCTGTTCCAGCTTCTAGAACAATCACTTTTTGCTTATATTGAATCAAATGAGCTGCAGCAGCTAAACCTACAGGACCTGCCCCAATAATAGCAATAGGTAGTTCTTTACTGATAGTTGTATTTTCTTGAGTTTCATCCGATGGCTGACAGCAAGATGATAAGATAAAATCAGACATATTAATTACTCTCCTTTGTATTTAACAAATAGTAATCTTGATCAAAAAGCAACTTTTCCATTATCATTACATCTACAAATTTGCCTCTTAATCTTCCTTGATTTTTAAATAATCCAACCTCCCTATAGTTTAGTTTTCGGTATAAACCTTGGCCTAAAGTATTTATAGGAAATGTAGAGAGCACTAGTTTGTAGAAATCCTGTGATTTTGCTTCTTCTTCTAAGACATGTAATAGTTGCTGTCCTAGTCCTTGGCCCCTAAATCCCCTATGTATATATATGGATATTTCTCCTACGCAATCATAAGCAGCCCTACTATTGTATGGGTTAATCGAAGCCCACCCCATAATTTCTCCTTGTTCATTGGTTGCTACGAAAGCACAATATCTTCCATTATGAAGATTAAAACAATTGTAAATATAGTTTTCGTCTTTAGATTCTTCTTCAAAGCTGGCTATTCCATCTTCAATTCCTTGATTATAAATCTCTAATATAGCCGATAAATCCCTTTTCTCTACTTTCCTAATCATTTTTCCATCCCCTTAATTGACTTTTTCATTAATTGACTTTATCAACTATATTGTTTAATGAAGGCCACCTTATTTGGTGGCACAACTACCTAACCCATTATTTTTGTTCATTGCAACCAATAGCAAACTTAGACTTTCTAAAACCTGTTGATGCTTATCTTCCTGTATGTGCTCGAAAATATTACCGAGATACTCCATCATTTGATTGGAAATTTCATCTGCTTTCGATTCCCCTTCATCTGTAAGTGACAAAAGGACATATCTTCTATCATTAGGGTCTGGAACTCTTGAGATGAAGTGAAGCTCAACCAATTTATTAACCTGACGACTTAAAAGTCCTGTATCCATGATTAACTTTTCTGCCAATGTCTGTAGAGATATATTCGGACTCTTACTTAACTCATAGACAATGTGACTTTGCGATACTGTAATTCCACAACAGTCAGAACCATCTTTCTGAAGAAGTCCAAAGTCCCTTACCAACTGTTGTAACAACTCACGTATTTGAATTTTATCCTGGGTTTTCATATATTATCGCCTCTACACTAAATGATAACGTCATTAATTGATATTGTCAAATGTTAAACTTCCTAATTCTTATGAGACATAAGAAACAGTTTCAAAAAGGTTCCTTTTTAGGTCTACAAATGATAGACTATGCTTAATAATGGTATGAAAGATGAAGATAAAATATTTATATCAAAAGTAATTCTTCGAAATTTAGAAAAATCATTAATAAAATCTAGATATATATCGATATTAATTTCTCTTATCGAATTTTAATTTAGAAGGAGTTAGAATATGAATAGTTTACAATATAGCAGCAAAACAAAAATATTTGCTTTAGGTGGTCTAGGAGAAATCGGAAAAAACATGTATGTAATCGAGTACAATGATGAAATTATAATTGTAGATGCTGGATTTAAATTTCCTGAATCCGAATTATTAGGTATAGACTATGTTATACCTGATTATACGTACTTGGAGAAAAACAAAGACAAAATTAAAGGTTTATTTATTACACATGGACACGAAGATCATATAGGTGGAGTTCCTTTTTTATTTAAGCGTATAAAAGTACCTATTTATGCAGGGGCTCTAGCAACAGCATTAATTCAGAGTAAGTTAGAGGAACATAAAACAGGTTATGTAGAAATGATACATATTTCAGATGATATTGATGTTCAATTTGACAATATAAAAGTAAGATTTTTCCGAACAACACATAGCATTCCAGATTCTTTCGGCGTAGTAATCACCACACCTGATGGAAATATTGTGCATACAGGTGATTTTAAATTTGATTTTACACCAATGGGGATAGAAGCCAACCTTCACAAAATAGCAGAAATTGGTCGAGAAGGAGTTTTATGTTTATTATCTGATAGTACAAATAGTGAAGTACCCGGTTTTTCAATGTCTGAAAAAAAAGTTGGAGAATCGATTAAAGAGATATTCGAAGCAACACAATCTCGTATTTTATTTGCGACATTTGCATCAAACATTCATAGAATACAACAAGTAGTTGAAGCTTCTATTCGTTATAAGCGGAAAATCGCTATCGTTGGAAGAAGTATGGAAAAAACAATTCAGATAGGAAAAAACCTAGGTTATATACAGGCTCCTGAAGATATATTTGTTGAAATCAGTCAAATTAATTATCTTCCAACTCATGAAGTAACTATTATATGTACAGGAAGTCAAGGAGAACCTATGGCTGCATTGTCGAGAATAGCAAATGGTAATCATCGACAAATTCATATTGTCAAAGGTGACACAGTTGTTTTTTCTTCCTCTCCTATTCCTGGGAATATTATAAGTGTTAATCGGACAATTAATCAATTATTCCGAGTAGGTGCAAATGTTATACACCATAAAATTAGTGATATTCATACATCTGGTCATGGTACCCAAGAAGAACAAAAATTAATGATATCACTAATAAAGCCCAAATACTTCATGCCCATTCATGGAGAATACCGAATGTTAAAAAAACACGTAGAATTAGCTGTTGATTGGGGTGTTTCACTAGAAAATTGCTTTGTTATGGATAATGGTCAAGTACTAGAAATCTCTGAAGATGAAGCACGAATTAACAGTAAAACAATACCTTCCCAAGGTGTCTATGTTGATGGAAGCGGTATAGGTGATATAGGAAATATTGTATTACGTGATCGCAAAATTTTATCCGAAGAAGGAATTATCATCATAAGTCTAAGTATGGATAGTAAAAAAAAGCAGTTAGTATCTCCACCTGCAATAGTTACAAGAGGATTCGTTTATATGCGTGGGTCTGAAGAACTTATGAGAACAATAGAAAAAGTGGTAAATGAATGTGTATCCACACTACTCAAACAAGATATATTAAATTGGGGGAAAATTAAACAAGAGATTGTGGAAGTTCTTAGTCCATTCTTATATGCTGAAACTGGACGTCGACCAATGTTACTACCCATTATTATAGAAGTGTAAGAATACAATATTTTCTTTTATAAAAATTGTCACAGAAACTAACAAAGGGTTTCTTTTTTCAACTACTTTAAGAAACCTTTTTATATAAAGTAATAATTAGAGATGCACTGTTAAGCTAAGCCAATTATCCTCCTGATAAATAAAAATATGAAAAAATTATTATCTATCATAGTTGATTGATTTACCTTGTGTCCAATTAAACTTAATAAAAACATTATCTCTAATAAGAGGAAAATCATAGGAAGTACAATAAAAAAATATGTTATTATAGTTTGGTCACAACACCATCAGGAGGATAAATATGTTATATGGCTACGCTAGACCAACACAAGAAGATCTTACTTGCAAAAAACAAATAACTCAATTAGAAGCAATAAATTGCACATCTATCATTTTAGAAGACCATTCCTCAGCCAAAAAAAGAATAAAATTAATAGAATTAATAAACTCTCTTTCAAGTGAGGACAAAATTGTTATTACTAAATTTTTCGCACTTGCTGATTCCACCCGTCATCTTCTGGAAATAATGGAGAAAGTTCAGAAAAAGAACGCATTTTTGCAGTCGTTACATGAAAATGTCGATACTAGCATAACAAAACACTATGAATTTACTGGGATACTAAATCATTTAGTTGAATTCCAAACAGACTTGATTAGTGAAAAAACCAAAGAAGGATTATTTGAAGCAAAAAAAAATGGAAAAGCACCTGGAAGACCAAAAAAGCCAGATAAAAATGTTAAACTTGCCATGTCAATGTACAAAAGTGGAAAATTCAGTCTTGCCCAAATAAAGGAACATACCGGAATCAGTAAAACTACTCTGTATCGATATCTAGAAAAATAATACTTCATCAGTGTTTTACAAATCTCCAATTAATTACTAGTGAAACTAAATCATTACTTAGTGTAGCTATTCTCCACTATAATTCATCACTTTAGAGGTTGGCTCCTTAATACAAGAATTATTTTAGATAGCCATCTTCTCATCTTTTTAATCAAAAGGAGTGTAGTTAATACTATGAATAAAAGGAAGAGGAATACTTCTATATTTTACGGTTGGTTTATTGTTTTTATAGCAGGTTTAGGTACATTTTTTTCAGGGCCTGGTCAAACCTATTCAAATTCGACATTCATTGAGGAATACATAAAAAGTTTTGGGTGGAATAGAACCGAAATATCCAGTCTATATTCCATCGCTACTTTATGCTCTGGATTTCTGATAATGTTTATGGGAAAGTTTATGGATCGCTTTGGTTATCGTAGAATGCTCGGAATAGTAAGTGTCTTGTTTTCATTAGCTTGTTTTTTCAATAGTTTTGTTACCAATATTTGGATGTTAGGAATTGGTTTTTTCTTGATTAGGTTCTTGGGTCAAGGAAGTATGACGTTAATTCCTAATACCATAGTGCCACAATGGTTTATAAAAAAACGAGGAAGAGCAATGAGTTTTATGGCTATAGGAAGCTTTTCAAGTGCTGCTTTTTTTCCTATTGCAAATACGTGGTTAATTGATAAGTGGGACTGGCAAACAACCTGGCAAATATGGGGAGTCGCATTACTAATTATTTTCACACCCCTTGCTATAATAGGAGTGAGAAATAGGCCTGAGGATATTGGAGCCTTGCCAGATGGTATTACAGAAAAATTCAAGAATAAATCTCATAATAAAATATCCCATTCTTATTTAGTGATGGATTGGACCTTAAAAGAAGCTATGCAAACTAAAGCTTTTTGGGCAATTTTAGTTTGCGTGGGAATCCCTGCACTTGTAAATACAGCTATTACATTCCATCTCTTATCCATATTTCAAGAACAGCACCTGTCCCCGCAGTTAGCAGCTAGTGTTTTAAGCCTGATGGCATTAGTTGGATTCCCAATTTCATTTTTGTCAGGTTTTATACTAGAAAAAATACAAACAAAAATCCTTTTGATGGGGATATTCTTAACAGAGATTACATTCCTCATTCTGTTAATAAATGTAAAAAGCATTTGGATTGGAATTATTTTTGGAATATTATGGGGAGCAAGCAATGGAATAGAAAGAATTACACTCAATATTATATGGTCTGATTATTTCGGAAGAAAATACCTAGGGAGTATAAACGGGATTGCTATGATGGTTATGGTTGTAGGTTCTGCAATTGGTCCATTGCCACTAGGAATAGGATATGATTATTTTCACAGTTATATAGAAAGCTTATTATTTTTACTGTTATTTCCGATTCTTGGAATATTTGGAGCAATCCTTGCAAAAAAACCTCAGAAAGTAACAATAGCAAAAAGAGCTAATTAGAGGAGGTTTTAACCTTCTTTCTAATTAGCAAGTTTATTTTACAATTAATACTGGACAGTTAGCTCTTTTAGTTACTTTATGACTTACACTACCTAAAACAAATTCCTGTAGGACGTTTAATCCTCTGCTTCCCATTATTGCAAGATCTGTACCCTTGTTATTAATGTAGTCTACTAAAACTTGACCTGGTTCTCCCTTTAATATAACAACTTCATAATTGAGCCCCGATTCTTTCACTAACTTTTCCACTTCTGAAATTTTCCCTCTATTTTTATCAACAAATTCAGAGCTATTCCAATTATGAAGGGTCTCAGTCTTTGCCTTTGAAGGATCACTTACCATAACGATTTCTACTTTAGATTCTGAGCAACAGTTAGCAATATAAATTGCGTTTAATGCAGCTCTTTTTGAGTGTACGGAACCATCGGTTGCTAATAAGATATTTCTATACATTTTCATTCCTCCCAACTAAGCAAGCGCTTACATATATAATATAACTTTTTATATAAAACGGGAACTTAATTTATGTTATTTTTATTTTATTTTCAATTAAACTCATTCATTTCCATTTTCCTCAAAAATAAAACCCACTTTTTTTAAAGTGGGTTTTATAATACAATTATTTTACTATCAATACTGGGCAATTGGCTCTTTTAACCACCTTATGGCTGACGCTGCCTAGTACCATTTCTTGTAGAGTGTTAAGTCCTCTGCTTCCGATTACAACCATATCAAACTTTTTTTTATTAGCATGTTCTACTATAGCTGGTCCAGGGTCTCCGTGTAATAATTCAAAACTAAAATCAATATTATTGGCATTTAATAACTCTTCAAAAGGCAATAATTTTTTCTTGCGAGATAACTCCAATTCCTCCTTATTATGAGCGTGTAAAACCTCATCTTTTGATTTGGAAAAATCCACAACATAAACTAATTTTATTGTACTTTCTTCACTTAAAGAAGCAATTTTCATTGCTTCCTCTGTTGCTCTTTTAGAATGTTCTGATCCATCAATGGCTAATAGTATTTTTTTATACATTATACACTTCACTCCCCTTTTTAGTGTGCAGATAATTTTGCATTTGGATCGTTAAATACTGCCAACTTATCCACGATTTTTTTACTTGCTGCATTTAAGTTTTTAATAGTCACGTTGTTATGATTTTCTCGATATTTAATCACTACTTTATCGATCGCACCAACAGCTGAATCATCCCATATGTGCGCATTGGTGAAATCAATAATAATATTCTTATTCTCCACAGAAAAATCAAATTGCTCCACGAACTCTTCCACGGAAGCGAAAAATAACTGCCCTTCTACCTCGAAAGTAATATTCTGGTTATTCACATTCCTAACCAACTTAATTTTAGATATTTTAGCCACAAAAAAGATGGCGCTTAATATAACTCCTGCTATAACACCGATAGATAAATCATGTGTTGCTACTACGATGATAACAGTGACTAACATAACTGCTGCATCTGTTTTTGGAGCGTTTTTTAGGTAAGTAAAAGATGACCAGTCAAATGTACCAATAGAAACCATGATCATTATACCTACCAGGACTGCCATTGGAATTTGGACTACTATATTCCCTAATACCAAAATTAGAAACATAAGAAATAGTCCAGCAACAAGTGTAGATAACCTACCTCTACCACCTGACTTTACGTTTATAACGGATTGTCCTATCATCGCACAACTTGCCATACCACCAAAAAAACCTGTAATAACATTGGCAATTCCTTGCCCTCTAGCTTCCCTATTTTTATTACTACCTGTTCCAGTCATGTCGTCCACAATGGAAGCAGTTAAAAGAGATTCTAATAAACCTACAATAGCTAATGCAATGGAATATGGAAAAATAATCTTTAATGTTTCAAAATTAAGTGGTACATCAGGAATAAAGAAAGATGGTAACGATTGAGTGATATTACCTAAATCTCCAACTGTTCTTAAATCAAAGTCAGAGAAAATTGCTAAACTTGTTAATAAAACAATTGCAATTAATGGTGCTGGAACCGTCTTTATAAATCTTGGTAAGATATAGACAATCAATAATGTAATGGCTACAAAGATATAAGTCATATTGGAGATACCTATAAAATGAGGGACTTGTGCCATAAATATTAAAATAGCTAAAGAATTAACAAAGCCAACCATAACTGCCCTCGGAATAAACTTCATTAGCTTTGCTATTTTTAAAACTCCAAAAACAACTTGGATAATACCTGTTAATATAGTGGCTGCTAATAAGTAGTTTATACCGTAGTCTTTTACTAATGGCACCATTAGTAATGCCATAGCTCCAGTCGCAGCCGAAATCATAGCTGGTCTTCCGCCAACAAAAGAAATGGTTACAGCCATACAAAAAGAGGCATACAGGCCAACCATTGGATCAACACCCGCAATAATGGAAAACGCTATTGCTTCTGGAATCAGTGCCAAGGCAACTACTATTCCAGATAGAATATCTGCGGGAATATTTGAAAACCAATCTCTCTTCATTTTTTCAATCACTAAAAAATACCTCCGTTATAATATTTTATATAATAAATATATAATCAGCTTTTTTAACTTACTTTGAACAGTCTAACACCAAAAGAACCAAAATGGAACCATTTTGGTTCTTTTTTTCAAATAATTTTTATGATATGGTTTATTTAAACGCTTAAAAACTAAGGAGGCTAATACATGTTAATTGGTTATATGAGGCCTGTTGAAGATGACCCTAATTGTATAGATCAGTTAGAAAGTCTTACTACCTATCATTGTAACGTAATCTATACTGAAGAACTTAGTTCTCACAAGAATAAAACTACACTTAAAAAGATGTTATTAAACTTAAATAAACACGATAAGATTGTGGTTGAAAAATTTTATACAATTGCTGATTCATTAAAAAAATTAAAGGAGATATTAAATATTATTAGGGAAAAAGATGCTTATATTTTGTTTATTAAAGAGAATATTGATACGAGTAATGTAATGGAAGAAAAGTTTAATGAATATGTACAACATCTAATAAACCTTCAGGGCGATATTATAAGTGAAAACACTAAAATAGGAATAAAAACAGCTAAAAACCAGGGGAAAAATACAGGTAGACCCAAAAAGTCTTTACGTAATATTCAAAAAGCAATTGATATGTATATTAGTAAGCAGTTTTCATTAATAGAAATTCAAAATACAACTGGAATTAGTAAGTCCAGCTTATACAGATATTTATCAAATTGGGAGGGAAAATCCTAAGCTTAAATTATATTGGGTGACTACCAATTTGTGATTTTTTCAAGTATTTTTAGGTAACATCAAGTGCTGGCTGATAATTGTTAATTTCCTTATATTGATTGGAAAAAATATAAAAACCTCTGTCAAATTTAAGAACAGAGGTTTTCCAATTTTTTGTCTATTTTAATTAATCTTAGATGAAATAATACTAAATATTTAGTTATTTTACATTTAACTTCAAATCAGTTGAGAACTTTTTGTAAAAAAGCAACTTTTTTCATCTAGAACTTTATTTTAATACAACAACTCAATTATATTACGAATATTTATGACAAATCATTCCGGAAAAATTACTAAATTAATCCGATTTTGAATTCTGACATATTATTTACTCTCCTTTGTTTTTAACAAATAATAATCTTGATCAAAAAGCAATTTTTCCATAATCATTACATCTACAAATTCCCCTCTTAATTTTCCTTGATTTTTAAATAATCCAACTTTCCTATAATTCTGCTTTCGATACAGACCTTGACCTAAAGCATTGATAGGGAATGTAAAGAGCACTAACTTGTAAAAACCATGTGATTTTGCTTCTTCTTCTAAGACCCGTAATAATTGCTGACCTATTCCTTTCCCCCTAAATCCCCTATGTATATATATGGATAGTTCTCCTACACCCTGGTAAACAGCTCTTGTATTATAAGCATTTATGGAAGCCCAACCAGTTATTTCTCCTTGTTCGTTTGTTGCTACGAAAGCACAATATCTTCCATTATGGAGATTAAACCATTTGTAAATATAGTTTTCGTCTTTAAGTTCTTCTTCAAAGGTGGCTATTCCATCTTCAATTCCTTGATTATAAATCTCTAATATAGCCAATAAATCCCTTTCCTCTACTTTCCTAATCATTTTTCCAACTCCTTAATTGACTTTCACATTAATTGACTTTATCAATTATAATATTTAATGAAAGCCACCTTATTTGGTGGCACAACTACCTAGCCCATTGTTTTTATTCATTGCATATAGAAGCAAACTTAGACTTTCCATTACCTGTTGATGTTTATCTTCCTGAATATGTTGAAAAATATTACCTAGATACTCTAACATTTGATTGGAAATTTCCTCTGCCTTCAATTCCCCTTCATCCGTAAGTGACAAAAGGACATACCTTCTATCATTAGGATCTGGAACTCTTAAAATAAAGTTAAGTTCAACCAGTTTATTTACCTGTCTACTTAAAAGCCCTGTATCCATCATTAACTTTTCTGCCAATGTCTGTAGAGATACATTTGGGCTCTTACTTAACTCATAAACAATGTGACTTTGTGATACTGTAATTCCACAACAATCAGATCCGTCTTTCTGAAGAAGACCAAAGTCCCTTACCAATTGCTGGAGCAATTCACGTATTTGAATTTTATCCTGTGTTTTCATATATTATCGCCTCTAATTAGATGTTATCATCATTAATTGATAATGTCAAATAATATTTTGAACTTATACCTTATTCAACTCCCCCTTTAGTTACACAAGAGACTCCTCCACTAAAATAAAATGAGTGTTAACTTTTAAATTAAGCGTTAATTACTATTAACCTTAAATCTCATAAAAAACGTCTAATCCCTTATGAAACAAGGTTCTAGACGTTTATCAATTATAAAAGCGTTAATATTAGTAAAAACGAGTTCATTTATTTTTCACCTTCTTATTACGCGTTATTATATGTATTTTTTCATCCTTTTCTCTTTCTCAAATGCATCAATCAAATTAAATTTCTCATCATTAAATGGATTGATAACAAAGGGTCTTGTTGATAATGAAATGGATTTAAATGAAATATACAAGTCATCCTCAGAAATTAAATCACTCCCACTTTTTAAAGCCTGTACGGTTGATTCTTCTATTAGTTTTTTTATATAATAAGGATTTCCTTTAGTTGCATAAAAAATCTTCTTTGCTAATACTGGATCAGCTAAGAAAGCTTGCTCAGGAAAGGGCAGTTGCTTATCTAATCCATTTAAAAACGCTCTAAATTCTATTTCCTCTTCTTTCGATTGGTAGGAAAAAGGCTGTAAACTTTGCTTTTCACAAAAGCGGCGGTCTAATTGTTCATTATAAACAAAGACTTTATTTGATTCAGGCATTCCGCATACTAATATTGGTATTCTAACTTCATTAGATAAATTTTTCACCCAATTAGATGCTTTGTTTAATACATTTTTACTTTCGCTATCAATTAAATGTTGAAACTCATCTACTATAATCATTTCAACTTCACACTTTTCAACAAAAGATAATATTCTGACAGTCATATTATTCTCTGTACCACGATCATAGTTTGGATCTCCCATATTCAACAATATTTTAGAAGCCACTGACTTTGGTGTTGCTCCTACAGGAACTGTTAAATATAAAATCGGAATTTTTGTAAAACCATCAATAATTTTTCTCGGATATTTACTTTCATACTCTTTGAGTAGAGTAGATTTCCCAAGACCAGTTTCACCATATATAAATAAACCATCAGGCTGAACAGAACCAAAGGATAACTGATGGTGTTCTTCTATTTTATCTAATATTTTTTTATAACGCGGATATTGAATAATGATACTTTTAACGTGCTCTTTCCTTTTTTTTATTTCTTTGACATCAGGAATTTTACCTTTTAGTGGCTTAAATAATTCATTCATCGTTATGACCTCATTTTTTGAAACTCACTCCATAATCTGGTAATGAGTCTAAATCAATATAATCACTATTACTTTTCCCAATCATTGTTTCTTCATCTTGTAATTGCTCTTTTTTACTTTTAGTTGCATATTTTTTCTGTTTATTTTCCCTTTCTTTCTGTTCATCAAAATGAACAACTATTGTATCAGCTTCAATAGGACTTTCTATTTGTAGTTCCGCTAATCCCATTGAAGAAATACCTTCATAATTATAACTCTTAGGCAAATCTCGTTTATTCAACTGTTCCAAGTTGCGTTTTTGTTGGTTATATTTCTTTTTATCACAATTTGTGAGCTCTTTTACTTTTCTTATGGTTTTTGCTAAATTAGTTACATCATCTTTGTTAGCGCCAAGTGTTCTTACCGAAGAGTCTAGTTCTAACTGAGACAAATAAACAGGTAAATTCGTGGGAATTTCCTTTCTTTCAAGAGATGTGTTATTTGCTTGAATATATATTTTTTTAAATTTATCATAAACATAAACAGATCTCATATCCGCTAAGTCATATCGAACTTTAACAGACCCAATTTTCTTTTCGTGTTTTACCTCGTTAATTAAGTTAGCTCTAAGTTCCATTAAATCTTTACTATTATAGTATTCGTTTTCTATAACAACGCCTTTATTTTGTATCTTTCTATAATCTATTCCACTCATAAAAATTAATTTAAGCTCTTTTTTGCTTTGTGGTATAGGTAATTGTAGCAAAGGATTATTCACTAATCCTTTAAGCCATAGATCCTTTGGCTTTCCTCCTCGTCTCTTATCATAAGAATTCGCAATTACATCTACCATCACCAGATGAGCCATATAAATAAACGTCTGCATTGTTATACAAGCTTCTCCTACAGAATCATATAATCCTTTCTCATAAACATTTGAAAAAGTCGTTCCTTTTAATGTATGAATCCATGTAGTGTTAAGTGTTCTAAATCCTCTCTCGATAGTTCCCTTTTGATAACCAGCACCAACTTTACAAAAGTGAACATTTATATTTAACTGTTGGCAAGTATCCTTAACATCATACGATTCATTTATTATTGAATTATCAAATACTACCTCAGAGGGTTTTCCATATGCTACCCAATCATTTTCTATTAAGGGATATAATTTTTTCAGGTACGTTTTTGGCATAATAGAATGTAATAGACATTGTTTCACCGCAGATGCATTTACATCCTTAAATGTTACATAAAATCCTAGTGGATGACCGGTAGCTTTATCTATTGCATAGACTAGCCAAGGACGTTCTGGCTTTAGTGTCGATGGATTAATTAATAAGACATCGACAGGTGTCCAATCAATCTCCACTCTTTCCAAGGGTTTAGTAATTACAACTTCTTTTCTAGAACCTTTCTTCCTCAATTCAGTTTCAACTTTACCAAGCCTAATCTCTTCTTTTCTAAATTTGTCTTCTATAGTTTTCTTCCTTCTATAAAATGTAGAACGAGATACTATTTTAATTTTATTTTTATCATCTCTAAATCTGTTAATTTCTTCGATTCTTAATGAAAATTCAGAAAAAAGATGTTCATCTGTAAACTTTTCACCACTATATTGGAATTCATTTACCAGTTCTTCTATTAGTTCGACTATCTCTCCCTTTGTATAATGATTTTTGGGACCAGGCTTCTTTTTTACAAGAGTTCGAATATCTTCATATTTTTCCCATCTACTCTTCCATTCATAAAAGGTTGTTTTACTAACTTTTGGTTCTATCGTATCTAAATAACTCTTAATTTCTGCAGGTAGTATCTCTCCGTCTATCACTGGTTTTATAATTTTATACCTTCTTTTAGCCTCGTTAACTGAATCTATATCTAGCAATGAAAAGTCCCTAATTTCAGATTCACTGCTGCGCCAATCGTTATTTCTGAATACTAATTCTTCTTTATTCCACTTTTCTAATAAGTGTTCTTTATCCCAAATCTCGATTTTATTGTAATTTAAATTCTCTAGTTCGATTGCTCCATTTATTTCTCTTCTAACTATATATCTATCTTCATCTATCATTAACTTTGTTCCTGCTAAAAATGCAAACATACTCATTAGTAACTATCCCCTCACAATATCTATAAAAGTTTCATCATTGAGTAATTCATTTATGAGATCAATATTTAATTGCTGATTATAAATCATATAGTATAAATTCGAATAAATTTCTGGACTAGGTATACTATCATCAAACTTTATGATATCTTCCATCTTACTTTTTCCATTTTTTTGTATAAAATTATAAATTTTTATTTTTGTACTTTCTTTAGTTAACCTTTCGTCGACTCCTCTAATCTTATCGAGGTTTTGTATTAGATATCCTTGTCTTATATCTTTTTCTGTAACTATTTTGAATTTCCATCCTTTTTTTTCACAATATATTTTCCCTACTTCAAATTTAACTTTATTATCTTCTTCTTTAATCTTATCCTCTGGCTTAACTTCAAAAATAATATACTGTTTATCCTTAGTTTCCACTAAAAAATCAGGAAAATATTTGTATATCTTCCCTTTATATCTGTATTCTATTTTTATTGGTTGAGATTGAATTTTTATGATTGAAGGATCAAAATCTAAAACCTTAATGAAGTCCTTCTCTAACAGACTCTCCCAAGCAACCATTTCATTAGACTTTTTGCTATTTATAAAGCCTCTAAAGCTGCCTTTTTTGGATGGTTTTATTTTTCTAACTTGTTCCATATTATCACCTAGTTTACCAGAGTATTTTTTTGGAGATTATTATATTTGAGGTGAAGAACATCATGTTACTTTTTTATTTAAAGCCTAAGAACAACGAAAGCCTTACTGGATTCTTTTATAGGACGGCAAAAGAAAACTTAATGGATAACATAAAATGGATTAATGATCACTTTTCCGTATTTACAGGTTATCAGCCTAATGTTAATTTAATGAATTGGGGCGAACAAAACCATATTAAAGATACTTCAAACTTTTTACGCATCGAATATCAGCTTGCAAACAGTATGACTTTTACTTATCTATTAGAATTTCACGGTTTAAGAGTAGATTATACCAAGAACACTATTAAGTGCCCTTGGTTTTCATACCAAACAACAAAGGTTTGTCCAGTATGTTTAATAGAGGAACCGATTCACCGTTTAGACTGGAGTTTTACATATAGTTTTATATGTAGAAAGCACAAATTATTTCTAATTGATAAATGTATGTATTGTTCTAGAGATATAAATATTAAGACCGTTATTTCCGATAAATGTGTTTGTGGGATGCCTTTATCTTCAGCTAAACCCAAAAATGTTACATTATCTCTTCTATTTAATTATCAACAAGAGGTTGATAAATTTTTCTCCCATGATAAAACTGTTAATATTAATGATTGGATTTCAAATTCTTCGACATTCTATTATGCATTAGAGTTTTTAGCAACTTGGATACCACAAACAATCAATATTGATGAGATTATAACATTAGATGGTTTTAAATATAGCGGAAACGCAGTTGTTAATAGCCGTTTAAAAAAATCAAAAACACTTATTCAATCTTGTCCTTTATACATACACGCTTACATATTATTGAGGGATTGGCCAAAGCAATTTTATACATTCATTAGATTGATGAAAAATAAAAACAACCTTAATAGTTTTCGTCTATTTTGTAATGCTGTTAATAAGTTAATTGGCACTAATTTGGAACCATTGCACACTGAGTTTATGAACTATATACTTAAGAATCAATTACCAAATAGTTATCCAAATCAATTTATTAGTATAAAAAAGGCATGTGAAATTACTAAATTAAAAGAAGATACAATTAAAAGAAGTGATTATTTTCAGCTGTTTATGTGTAACTTCAAGGAAATGGAATTTTTCTTTGTGAAAAAAATTGAAATCGAAAAATGGTTGTCCCTTTACAAAGAATCGATTTCAAAAGAACACTTACGGAATACTTGGCGGACAAGCCCAAAAGTTACTTTTAACATACTTTCCAATAATGTATTATGGCCAGCTATTAACATACAAACTGGTTCTGTAATGCAATGGCAAATCCCTATTGGCAAATTAGAAGAAATCACTTTAAGGTTACAACAGAGAACCACTCTAATAATTGGACCAAAAATTATTTTAAATAAAGCCTTTCAGTGGGTTGGTGTACATTACTCTTTTGTTGTAATTAAAGCAATGTTGGCAGGGTGCTTACCATTCGAATTAGATAAAAAAGTTTTGGGTAATTCTTTGGTTTCAAAAAGAGTACTTTTTAAAATAGTTCGAAATATTGTTGTTAAACTGGCTAAACAAAGTGGAGTTTTATCGCAAAAAGATGTTGCCTTCTTGTTTGGTGTTAAGAAAAAGGATATTGAATATTGGATTTGTACAAATAGACTTAAAACTAATAGCTCAGGGGCTATTACAAACGATTCCTTTACTAAATTTGAATCCAAGTACTTTACAACCTTTCAAATTTCTATGATTAAATCTATTAGTACAAAAAGAATATTAAAAAAATATAATAAGGGGAAATTGATTGCTGTTTCAGGACCTGAATTAAACGATGGTAAACGCTTATTATTCTTAAAAAGCGTAATTAACATAATCTAATAAAGATTAAAATAGCTTTCTAATGACTGAATCTACTGAATTTTATTAATTATTCAAAAAAGCTGAGATTTTATATTTATTCTTCTATAATTAGCTTTACATCACTTTTACTATATATTTTAAATTTATTCTGGAAATGATTTAATACAGGGCTAATGTCTTTACTAGTTAATGTGTTTAACAGTAAGTCAATGTCTTGGGAAACAAGATCACTAAGCTGAGATAAATTAATATAATTATTTTTGTATTTTTTTGCTTCATTTACTGAAAAATATGGCTTTTCCATTAGTTCGGTTGGTTTTAATAGCCCATATTTGATTAACAAACTAATTTGACTATTTTTTATCCCTAGGTATTTAACTAGTTCCAGTCGAGATAATACCCCTTTTCCTGTTTCTAACTTATTTTTTAATGACTCTTCCCATACTTCATTTTTTCTAATAAGATATCGTTTTAAGCCTGTATCTTTCACTCTTTTATCAACCACACGTATTTTCCCCTTGACTATAAGTGTAATCATATCGGATAAATTAGTGCCTACTGAATATTTAATACTCTTTGTAATATCTGTTAGCTCTTCTTCATTACAAGAAATTTGATTACTTTGTAAACAATATCTTTCATACCTTTTCTCTATAATTCGGAAGATTTGGTCAATCTTCCGCCGGTCATATAATACTTCATTAGTACCATTAATGATTGGAGAACTTTTTACTTCCAAAAGAGTCTTTTCTAAAGAAATCACACCGTTAAGTGATATGTTTAAAATACTACTTGTTACTTTTCTATTAACCAAGAATCTTTTATTTGAAAGATATCTATTAACACTTTCTCTTGATATTAATAAAAATTCTTCTCTCTCCTTGGTAATACTCGCTTTAAGAAATCCATTAGCTATAAGTTTTTTTACAGTAACATGTTTGCATTTTAACATGTTAGCGACTTGTGATAATGAAAGATAATAAGCACTATAAATATCCTTGTTAAAACTCCTACTATTTGAAATTAATGAACTATCCCAGTTTTTAAATATATAATTTTCAAATTCATTTCTTAAGAAGTCCATTTGAGGATGATTATACTTATTATATAAATCAATAAAAAAGTAGCCAAAGTTATTAATATAACTGCCTCTATCATATTTAGGCTTACACTTCTTAAAATTTCTGTACAATTCCAAAAAATCAGAATAATTAACAGGCCAATTTTCGAATCTTTTTGTAATGTTCATAATTAAGGTAGTAAATTCCCTATCTTCATATTCAAATGGAATTGAAATACTCCCTACTCTACTCTTATCTCTATAGTACAATCTTATAAAAAAGTGATAAATCAATAAGATATATTTTAGATCAAGTTTAGTTAACAAATTTAGATTACTTTCTTTAAAATTTCTGGTATCAGAGTTAAATTTATAATAGATGATTCTTGACACGAAGGAATTGCTTTCGTCAGCATTTTTAACTTTTAAGGTCCTTAAGTCCTTATTACATTTACAATAATAAAACTTCTTTCTATATTGTTTAATTGGTTTTCCACAGCTACTACATGAAGAAACAAGGAAACAATTATGTATTGGACATACTAAAAAAATTCTTATATCCCATAATTTATGATGAATACCAACAGTTTCAAGGCATCTAGGACATACCTTAGCATGAGCATTCATCAAACTGTCTTGATACAAAGTAAAATTAAAATGCTTAAATTTTCCTTTTTCATAATCAAACTCGTTATAAAATGTAGTTATTAATAATTCATTAAGTGACAAGCCAGTTAAATTCATTAAAGATGAAAAATCAAATTTCCATGGTAGCAGATTGCGAGGACCAATATAGTGATTAAAATCAGAATCGTTTAATATCCATGTATTTGTTTCATACATATTTTCAATTGATAATCTATTAATATAACTAAAGATATTTTCATCTTTTCTAGGTTTAACTACACAAAGTAATTTTTTGTTCAATAAATAATCACCCCCAAAAAAGTTATTTTACTTATAAGTTTAAAAGATATAATAATATATAATTGAGTAATCTTAAATCAATTTAAGATTACTCAATTTTTCATTCCGAATAATTATGAAAAACTATTCCGGTCAATTATGAAATTATTCCGGAGAATTATGAAAAATCACAAATAAATCCTTTTAATGTTAGGGATTTTATTTTTTAATAATAAATCATCAATCCCTTTTCCATCCGATTCTTTCCAAACAATTAAATTAGCATGAAATTTTTGTTTTTTTAATTCCTTTGCACACTCCAATAGATGTTTTTTTACATAAACATTCTCAATAGCATCTGCATCGAAACAAATATTAATAGTTTGAACCCCCATCTCTTTCAATACTGGGATTGCTAACCTCCATGCTCCTACACCAGGAAGACTAATGAAAGTATCTCCAATTTGATCTATCTCTAATGGATCATATAGATTAGCCATTAAGTCAACTGCTATATCTCCTTTTAAAGCTCCTTCACCAAGCCACACGGTTTTAGCTTTATAAAGAGTACCAGGAACCCATTTTTTTAACTTTGTACTAGGAATTGATACATGAATAGGTGCTGGATTACCAGAACCTGTCCCATTAGGTTTATTGGCAGAACTTAACCAGTAATATCTATTCGCTTTTTTAACTCTAATCCATCCCAATAACTCATTATTATCTGTAATAGTAGTCCATTCCTTTTGTAGAGGAACCTCGCCTTGAAATATGATATTTCCTTTATATTTTACTTCTACAACATTTGGCTGTTTGATTACTTTAGCCTGAAATTCTTTCCCATTAAGTTTAACTTCCACTATATTCGGTGGGTTATCAATTCTATATTGAAAGCCTTCGATTTGGTTATATTGGTTTCTGTAAGGAATGAGAATTCCTTTCATTCCTGCTATACTCCAATAACCATTTTGAAAATAGAACCCTGGTATCCCTTGAAAATCATTTATCCCTAAATCATTGCTAATGGCTTTAACAATAGTCCACGGCTTATCAGGGAATGATTTATAATTTCTGATAGTTATTTGTTCATCACTCAATTTGCGTTCATTTGAAGTTAAATGATTATAATGAAAATCATCTAAAATTAGATTATCTAAAAGCGCATGATAGATTGTATCTAATGTGATACTGTCCTTTTTGGGAAATCCATTTACTTCTTCAGCCATTTCCTTTACATTCACTTTATTTCTATTATCTTTTTTTAATACATGCAAGTAACTAATTAACGCGGAGTTTTTTGAAAAATGAATGTCACTTTCTACTCGAATGCATACTACTTTGCTATTATCTTCATTGGTCATGCATGCTCCTGTTTTGCCACAAATAGGACAAGGAGTACGATAATATTCATAAAACCCTTTTACTTTTGTTTTTCTATATAAGGAATTCATACTTATCCTCCTCTTTCGTCTTGTTAAATACAATATTTAAATCTACTACGATCAATTGGTGGCATAGTTGTAACAATCTTAAATTGATGATTTGATACTTTTGCAATTACTACAACCACTGGATTATCGTCAGTATCTCTTCCAAGTACTGCAACTTTTGAAATGGATTGCCTTTCCACTATTTCTCCATTTAATATGGCAGTAACTATATCTGCTTTGGTATAACCTCTTTGCTCTAATCGCTGCATAGTATGAATGCTGATTATGATTTTGCCTTTTCCACTAAATAGTACTTTTTTTACTTCTTGTAATTTCATCTCCTTCACCTCCAAAAAAAAAGACTTTGGTATGTAGTTAAAGGACAGAAATACTCCTCAAAACTACGAACCAAAGTCCGCTATTATTAATTATTAAACCGCTTATCAAAAAGAAAGCAACAAAATACTAAAATATATACAATTTATGTATTTATCATAGCACTTTATTTAAGTTCTATTCAACCTCTTCATTGGAAAAGTTTTTTGATAATTGTTTTGAGAGGCAATTTTTTTGGATTTGATATGGAATCCAATTGAAATCCCGCCTTAATAAGATGTTCATAATTCTCTTTTACTTTTTCCCTTACTTCATCAAATGAGATAAGAGGCTTCTTTTTATATTGTAATCGAATATATTCTTCTGTTAGATCCGGAAGGGTGCCTATTATCGGGAGTTCAAGGCCATTCACTAAAGAGTTAATCTTACTAAATGGAAAACTACGATTATAGATTAATTTCATTGATATTCCATGTCTTTCTCTTAATTGGTGAATATATTTTTTCCACATTAAAATATCTACAATTGAATTGTCTACCATTACCCAAAGTTCATCTATATTTTGAAGTACTTTTTCTGTTTCTTCGGTCATCTTTCCACTTGGCAAATCTGTTAAAATTACATCATGATATCGAAAAAATTGAAAATACACCTCTAAAAAGTCCTCAGTCCAGTTATAAACATAATCTTTTTCTCCAATAGGCAGCCACAGAACTCCCATATATTGCCAATTCGTTTTGTGATAATCTAATTCCATAAGTTCATATTCTTCTAAATGAAACACTTCTATAAAAGAACGAAAATTAACCGGCATTGGTTCATATCTAGACAAAACACTAGATAATTTTGGAGGTTGCATTGCCTCTATAACAGCTGTTTGTATTTTTTGTTCTTGAAGGTATATTGCAAAGTTTAGAATAAAACTCGATACTCCTATACGATGAAGTGGAGACCATACAGCAATCGTTTTGTTTTGTGGGTATTGTTTCCCTTTGTATACATATTGCTTTCTCATAGCTTCAATTTTATTTGTACTGAAATGACTAATACTAATAGGATATTCCGTCGATGGGAAATCATCTTTAATATTCACCGGTGGTGCATTATTACAATC
This sequence comes from Niallia sp. FSL W8-0635, assembly GCF_038007965.1. Classification (GTDB taxonomy): domain Bacteria; phylum Bacillota; class Bacilli; order Bacillales; family Cytobacillaceae; genus Niallia. The sequence goes on from NZ_JBBOYD010000002.1 coordinate 31,499, forward strand.
AAAAGTTTCAATGGAGTCAGTTATTTTATTTTCTTGTGCCTCACCTGTAATTGAAGTATGTAAAGGTCCCTGGTCAACTTGAATCTCCATATTGAGTGTATTCTCAGAAGTACTAATATCTTTATCTTGATTATTTTTTACTTTCTTTGGCCAGATGAATAGAGCCTTTCTGAGCGAATCCTCATTCTCAAAGAAATACATGTTTCTCCTATTTGCTTTATTGTCATTTGAATTACCCAAAATGTAAATATCATGGACTTTAAGAGACGTAAGGAACTGATTGTTTATTTCATCTGAAGTAATAATTAACAAATTAAAGATGTAATTTTCTTCTTCATGGTTAATGAAGTTAGAATCATAGAATACAATTTCTACATCATTTGATTGTATTGCCCCGATGATCTGTTCATCACTTATAGAGGTTAGAACCTTTTTCATAGATTAAATGCTCCTGTTTTAAGTATTCATCAATTTTTTTTCGGAATTTAAATGGAAAAGGAATTGTTCTACTTTCCACTTTTCTTAAATAGCTGCTACTGATGCCTATCTCTTTCGCGAATTGAAATTGATTTAACTTCAATCGTTTCCTCAAAATAATAAGTCTTTCAACATCATCTTCAATACAAATTTGGTTTAAATTTCTCATCATTTTTCCCCTTCTTTCCAAAAAAATAAAAAAAACCGCTAATACCCCCTTAGATAAGAGGATACTAGCGGTTATCGCTTTCATGTTTACTATTAATCTAAATAGAGTATATCATAGACTTTAAAAAATATATAGAATGAATTATTTAATAGTTGTTACAGTTGGAGACAAAATGTATAATTTAATTATAACTTTTTTATATTTTTTAATTTTTTGGCGATCCTTTTGGATTTGCGGTTTCTAAAATAAACATACAGCCTTTGGGTTGATAGATTTTAAGAATAGCATTTTGCTATTCTTTCCCTATCTCTCCAAAGGCTTTTTTATGTTTATCGATGTAAAAGAGTTATAAATTATTCTAAGAAAGGGAGAGAAAAAAATGACGACGCAATCTACAGAAGAAATTCTTAACAAATTAAGACAACCATTCTCACAAAATGATATAGAATGGAAAGTTCAAACAAGTAACAAAGGTAACAACGGAGCTTATGCTTTTGTAGTAGCTTACGTGAATAACAGAGCTATTCAAAATAGACTAGATGAAGTATTTGGTATTGGCGGCTGGAAAAACTCATACGTAGAATTCTCCGGTGGTATAATTTGTGAACTTAGTTGTTATATTAATGGCCAATGGATTACCAAATCGGATGGTTCTGAACCTTCTAATTTTGAAGCCTTTAAGGGTGGTTTATCGAATGCGATGAAGCGAGCTGCTGTACAGTTTGGTATTGGGCGTTATTTATACAAATTAGAGCCTATATATGTTAAAATCTCTGAAACTAAAAGTAATAATTCTATCTACTTGAATGATAAAAAAAATAAAGTAGTGGGATATTATGATCCACCGCGTTTACCTGATTGGGCTTTACCACCTAATGAGCAAAAACAAGGAAAAAACAAAGAAACAACTAGTACTACCGATAATAACAATAAAAAAAGAGAAATTGATAAGAAGACTGGAAATAACAATTTCAATAGGAATTCTTATTTTATTTCCATCACAGAATTTATAAATAAAATCAATCTTAAACCAAGAGCAGCAATGGAGTTATTTCATCATATAAATTCTGATACTAAATCTGATTGTGTTGAAATAAAAGATATTAAGGAAAAGGCTACTGACAAAGAGTTAATTAAATACTATGATACTTTAAAACCCGTAAGTGACTTAGTTAAAATGAGTATTCATTATAAAATACCTGTTGAAAATGTATTAAATTATGTGAGAATTTTAAAACCACAAGAGAAAATCGATAGCCTTCATTCTTGTTTAATACGTTTGAACAGAGAAGATATTAAAGAAATCAATGGATTTATTGAAGGTGATATAAAAAATAATATGTTTGAACATCAAACAGCGTAAACAAACACAAAAATACTTTTGTGTTATTTTTTTAACCTTTTTTAGGAGGAAATTACATGGAATTTATTATTAATAAAGAGAGTTTATTAGAGGTCCTTTCAAAAGTAGAGAAATTAGTAAAAACTAAAACATCAAATCCAATACTACAAGGTTTTTATTTAGAAGTTAAGTCAGATAAGATAATCGTTATTGGATCTGATTTAAACACTACTATCCGTTATGAATTACCAGTTTTATTCGAAGATGAGTCAATACTTATTAATAAAGAAGGTAAGGTAGTTGTTCCCTATCAGTTATATGAAATTGCTAAGAAAGTTAAAACCGAATTAAGCATTTCGTTAGATGATACGCAATTAGTAATAAAACATGGGAAGAAAAAAAAGAGTGAATTTAAACTATCAGTTTTTAAGGCAGAAGAGTATCCTAAATTACCTAGATTTGATGGTATAGAGCCAACTCTGTCTATTAAAGGAACCGAATTTAATTCATTTATCAAAAAAACAGGGTATGCAGCTTCAAGTTCTGATGCTAGACCAGTTCTACAAGGAATTTGTTTTGAAATTACAGAAGATAAGCTACGACTTGTCTGTACGGATTCTCACCGTTTAGGCGTTATTGACGTCACAGAATCTCATAAGGAGTCCAGGAAGATTATTATCCCAGCAAAATCAATATTGGAAAGTTTGAAATCCTTTGATTTAAGTGAGAAAGTTACTGTGTTTTGTGAAAATGATCGAATGCTTATTTTACAAAATAATAATCTCACTTTTTATTGCCGTCTATTAGAAGGAACTTATCCAGATGTAAGCCGCTTAATTCCAAAAGAGCATCTTGCTGAAATGAAAATAAGCAGAAAAGAATTTTTGGAAGGCTTTGAAATGATTAATGGTTTGACTAATGCAGCAGATAATGAGACTAAAGGAATCGTTAAACTCCATGTAAATGGAGTTGCGACTTTATCAACATATCAAGCGCAAACTGGAAGCGGAAAAATTGAAATCGATTATGAAAGTTTAGAAGGTGAAGATAATTTTGATATTGCCTTTAATAATAATTATATGATCGATACATTAAAAGCAATGGAATCAGAGTATGTGTCCTTTAAATACCAAGGTTCTATGCGTCCATTTTTATTAACACCATGTGATTCTTCTCATGAGGAAATACAATTGATTCTTCCGGTGAGAAATAAATAACAAAATGTAAGAAGAAAGGCTCTCCTTTCTTCTTTTTCTATTGGAGGATTTATGAAAATAAATATGAGGAAACTCTCACAGGAAATTAAAAATAAAAATATTATTGTTAAACCAAATTCATCGGAAGCAGGAATGGCCTACTTTATGGATATAGTTATTAACCATTCTGCAACAGAAAGTATTAATTTCAATTCATTTACCTATGATGAAGCAATTCTTGCCTTCAATGAATTCTATTATTTACCATCGGATGAATATACGGATGATTTTTCTGAAGAAGACTATGACAATATAAAAAATAATATGTGGTCCTCTTATATGCAAACCCAAGAATTTTTTGTCCGTTGGAGTCAAGAAACCAAAAAAATATATTGTTATGAGGATGATTTTATTTAGGAGAGGTGAAGAAAATGACATCAATTTTGATGGATGCAGAGTCTAAAGCAAGTTATGACTATTCAATTTCTAACTTATTAATGTTAAAGATTCTCCATGACGCTAAAGTGGATGTAAGTGGATACGGTAACTATCGAGTAGAAGTAGGTTTTATGTCTAATCCTGGATACGATTTTTTAATGCGAGGTATGAATGATTTAGGTTTTGATACAAAACACGCAACAGTTTATACGGATGATCCAGAAGAAATCTCACTTGCTAAACAAATCGAGAGTGTATTCAACCCAAATGCAGAATGGTATATAGTGTTGAATAGCTTTAAAGTGGAAAAAATACTACTTTCTAGTCAAAAAGATGAGTATATAGCCTTTATTAAGTCAACTTTGAATCACATTGATTTAGAATGTGAAGCATTTGTAGAGGAGTCTTTGGGTATTATTATTGGATTCATTTTTGATGGATTTTATCATGAATTATTATCAGCTTTAATAGAGGTGGCTGATGAGACTAATAATATTTACGAAAAACTGGAGGAACAGCAAAATGGACATTATCTTTCGGCTTAGTGATGAACCACAGCACTTAAATGCACAAGTCGAAGTGTTACAAATCACTTCTGATTTCAATAATACTTTAGAGTCATTGGATCAAATGATTAAGTTAAATGGAAGAATGGTAGAGGGATTATATAACATTACCCTCCCTAATCTTTTTAGTATTCTTCAAGAAAGTATAGAGGATTACATAATTGATTCTCAAACTCCAATTCTTCCAAAAAATTGCGTGAAACATGTTTGGATTAATGAATTAGTAAAGCATCAACTAGTATATATAGAGGTACCAAAACAACAACTTGATATGCGGTATGGAAAAACACTATTTAAACAGGTTGGACTACCAAGACTAATCTTCTTATATGAAGTAATGGAGAAAAAAGTAAAATTGAAAAACATTGTTGCTGTTAAAGGCTCCAAATTTTTGACAAAAGATAAGGAAGTATTTCTTTTCCCCTTTTCACATGTATCTTTAGATGGTCATGTTTGCATGGGAGGAAATACTTTTCCTGAAATAGATGACATCTATCAATTAAACAGTTTGCATTTATTGTTTTTGCAGGCACCTTTTGGAGAAGATTATGGAGCAAAAACAACTACTAATTTAAGTGTGGCAGCATTATTTAAAAAATATGAAAATAAACAATTTGATGATGAAATCTTATTACCACATTCGAAAATTCAAATTTTAGAGAATCTATAATAAAAATACAATATGGAGGAATTGAAAATGACAATAAAACAGGATGATATCTTTTCACTATTTGATATTGAAGTGGAGACTAAAAAAGTTGACCTTAATAAAATGAATGATATAAAGGAAAATAAACCAAAGCTAAAGACTGATACTAATTCTAGTTCTACAAAGAGTTCAACAAATAAGAAAGATAACTTTAAATTAACAAGTAAAACCATTATTCGGTTTGGGATGAATGAATATCCAGTTACTAATTATTTCTCCAAGGACGAAATTGAAAGAGGACTTCCATCTAAAAAAACGTCTGAGGATGGAGAAATTGAATATAAACCTATTAGTGAGGAACAACTTAGAAAGAAATTAGAAAAAGACTTTCCAATCTTAGTACCTAAATATACCACCTTGGTATATGTAGAAAAACAAGATGTGGTTATTCCTATTATGCAAGCAAAGAAAAATGGCAGCATGGATAATAAAGAGTTCTCTTTCGAGGACTCTTCTTTAAAACATCAAAAAAAGAAGATTCCATTTCAAATCTTATTAGATTTTATCCATATTGCAAAGTACTTTTCAGATAATCACGGTACTGAAGTATTTGCTAATATTTACTTTGATCATGACACTGAGGAATTTTTTATGGATATTCCTTCCCAAAGAGTTAGCAGATATTTAGTCACTATTACAGAAGAGGCACAAGAGACCGCTCTTAAACTCATAGAGAGAAGGTATTCAAAGGTAATGGAAATACATTCACATCATATTTTAAGTCCTACTCCGTCCAAAATAGACGATGACAACCAGCGTGCTCCTATTTTATATGCCATTATTGGTAATATTAATGGATTATTCCCTGATGTGCTAGTTCGTACATTCAATAAAGAATTAAATGAACATATTATTATAGATAGTAGCAAAGTATTTGAATTTACATTGACAACTAAACAAAAGGTAAATGGCTATGATCTAACTGTAGTGGAGGTTGAATAGATGCAACCTATTTCTATAGATTTAAGCCGCTCTTATCAAAGGGAAGTATATTATCAGATTCTAGTTATAGGCGCAGGAGGTACTGGAGGAATTGTTATTCAGCAATTGTGCCAAATGTTAAGTATGTTTGAGATATCGGCAAAGTTAATAATTGCTGAACCAGATATTTATGAAGAAAAAAATAGAAATAACCAACTATGCTTAGCAAAAGATGTAGGTAAAAATAAAGCAGATGTCTTAGCTAAAAGGTATCGTGCTGCTTATCAACTAGACATAGCCACTTACACTGGAGGTTATGTAGAAGACACTAAAACAATAGACACATTGTTCCAACTCAATTATGAAAGAATTCCATATAACTATAGAATAGTCCCTATTCTTATTTCTTGTGTTGATAATAACTATTCAAGAAAGATATTCCATGAGTATTTTAACACCGCTCAGACCCTACTATATTTTGATGTGGGCAATGAAAATGTTATCTTACCAAAGGATCACAGAAATAGACCAATTGAGTCCTGGACGAAAGAGGAATTGGAAGAATATAAAGATTCAGGTTTCACTGGACAAATGGTTTGTGGTTTTAAGTCTGATTGGAAAATACTCTCAGAACCAATAGGTACGTTATATCCAGATATTTTAGAGGACAATGATGAAATAGCTCCTTCTCAATTAAGTTGTCAGGAACTAGCTGCATCCAATCCTCAGAGATTAATAACTAATCGTTATAGTGCTATATCTGTAATTACTGTACTGAATGAAATATTTGAAACTAAAAGTCTATCAACTCACAGGATTCTATATCATGCAAAAAGAGGTTATATGAAGAGTGAACCAATTTTAGGGTAATAAAAAAGTAGCACAGACTAAGAACTTGTTTGTGCTACTTAATAATCTATGTATGATTAACTTTTTTTACTTCACCTCTATTCAGTTTTCCCCCCTCATTCAACAATCTATATAGCTCCTATGGAACAACAAATAAATTTTCTGAAAACACTTCCATTATTATCCTTTTATGATATATAATGAAATTGAAACTAATATAATAGGAGGTTGTTTTCTTTGAAATTTAAAAGTTTTCTAGCATTATTAGTAGTTTTTGTTCTATCATTTGCATTGGTACCAAATATATCTGCAAATGAATCAGTTTATGTAAATGAGGATGGTCAAGTTCTCCAATATTTAGATGAAGTAGCAAATGAAGAAATACCTGTAGATGAAAAAAATCCAGAAAAAGAAATTCAGCTGTTTAGCTCTATTGTTGGTGGTGGAGTAGCAAAAGCATGGCCAATAAAAGGTGGAGCAGAAACAACTGTAGAATTAATTTCCCCTGTGCATAGTATTCAAAGAGGAAGTCTAACCTATACTTTTGAAAAACAAAATGAAAAGGGTACATGGCTATTTTATGGTAGAGCAACAAGGTCTTCCTCAGGTTCTAATTCTCGAATATTTTCACAGGGAATAAATTGGGTCCTTAAGCCAGGAACTTATAGAATAAAAGTAGGAGGTACTTTAACGGCACTTACAGCTCCAGACAGTACTTTAATAGTTCAACAAATTTTCTCCAATAAAGTGACAGTAAAATAAAATGAAAAATTTCAAAAAAATTTCTAGAGAAGAATTAGTTATTTTAGATACAGAAAATAATGTAATTGTTAACTTCGACCATAAAGAAAAAATAACAAACATAAGAAATATTGAAGTACCTAATAATTTATCGATTGTGCAACAAATGATAATTTCAAAATACTACTATATTTCTGATGATTTCCAAGAGTTAATATATATAAATAAAAATAATAAATACGAATATGATAATATTATATGCTTATTTAATAAAGGATATTATTGTTATAAGGACAATAATAAAATTGCTATTCTATTATCACACCCCAAACAGCAAGCTATTGATAATTTTAGAGACTCGGTGAAAAAGAATACTCTAAGCCCTTTTTTAAATTGTTTTTATAAGAAAAAAACGATAAATACATTGGTTAGTGACCCTGAAGAAATGGTGTCATTAGAGATGACTGAAACCGATCCTATTGTACCAGAGAAAAGAATATTAAGTTACTATTTACTTGACACACTATCTACTAATTCTTCATCAATAGATTCAGAACATAAACACTTACTGAATTTTTTACAAAGTCATTATCCAATTAGCTTTGCTATTCCTTCACCGGATAATATTTCGTTAAATAGCGATATTAATAATAATTTGGGTATAAACTTACTATCATCAATTTATAAAAAAATTGTATTTATAATAGATGATAAAGATAATAGTATTTTACAAATATCATTTTACAAATAAATATAAAAGGTTGTAGAGAAAGAAGCAACTCCTCTACAACCTTTTTATATTTGCGAACCAACAGTCCGTATTTTATGTCCATTTTGGTGGATGTTCATTAATCCTTCTAAACGGCAGGTGCGAAATACTTCCACATCTTTTTTTTCTAGCAAGCTTCATTTAACTTTTTCTCTTTCTAAATTTTTTAGTAATAGGAATAATAAAGATGATTAAAAAATCAAATAATTGTTTGAAAGAATAATAAAGTCGTTAATTTTCAAATACAATACCAATTATCCCCCTTATCCATTCATTACAATACTTTATTAATTCATTTTCTGTAATCGTCATTTTATCAAAAACTAGATATAGATTTTTACCACTATCCCCTGCATATTTAACGGTAATATCATATAATTCAAAAAGGCAAATCAATAATAAGTTTTGATAATCCAATTCACCTTCTAGGGGCAGTACCAGCGTTCGTGCAACCAGGGGCAAAGTAAATCTGAGAAATGATCGACAGAATTCCTTTGTCCGATGGTTGCTACTCGATTTTATTGTTATTTTGCATCTTACGATACAAAGTCATGCGAGAAATACCAGCCTTCTCGGCAGCATCAGTACGACTCAACCCTTGGTCCATAAGATACAAGGCATACTTAACCTTTTCCTCATCGGTTTTCGGTCTTCCAGGATATTTTCCTCGTTTCCTTGCAGCCAGAATCCCTTCTTTTGTCCGTTCAGAAGTTAAATCTCTCTCAAATTGAGCAATACCCGCAAAGATAGTAAACAACATTTTCCCATGTGCTGTTGTTGTATCAAGCCAGGATTCCTTTAAACTTTTTAAATGCGCTCCCTTTTGTGAGATGAGTTCTGTAATTTCAATAAGGTCTTTCGTAGAACGGGATAGACGAGTCAGATCCGTCACAACAACCGTATCGTTCATTCGCAAAAATTCCAACATACGATTCAACTCCGGTCGCCCTCGTTTCGTACCAGTTACTTTTTCAAAGAAAATGCGATCACACCCAAATTCTTCAAGTTGTTTCTTTTGGCGATCCAAATTTTGATCAAATGTAGAAACACGCATATAGCCAAACTTCATGTTCATCCTCTCCTCTATCAAATATTGTACCAAAATCCATTCGTGATAAATATTGTTACGAATAATATTGTGACATATTTTTGTTACGCTCATTATACGAGTTAGCTAGACTAAAAGTTGATCATCACTACACGTAACAAAAATGTTCGTTTTTGTTACGTGTAGTACAAAAAAAGCTTATTATTAAAAGTAATAATGTTTATGATATTTATTTTATGTACTATTTGGGATCTAATATAATAAATAGAAAAGATAAGACTGATTTCTCCAACACTAAGGTGAATTAGCCTTGTCTTTATATGTCCAGAGCAAAAACGTGAATTTAATACTGTAAGCAAATTTGAAATCTCTTAGCGTACAGAATATACGTCAATGTTATTTAATATTTGTTTTATTTAAGATAATCAATCAAAACATGCTGGTACTTTCCACTTTTAAGGTGCCTTTGTGGCAATTCTTCCGATTTTTCTATTGAAAGGTTAGTTAGTCCCTGGGTAGCAAAGTAATCTAATAGGGCTTCTCTAACATTTTCCCAAACTTGATCTCTAAGATTACCCTCGTCTACTTCTAAACGTACTGTTAATTTATCTGGTGCCGTTTGAATTAGTTGAAAACGCCTTACGCCTAGTATTTCCTCCACAATGGTTTTTAGAGCCAAGGGCAGAATATGAACGATTTGACCGTTGGAGGTAGAGAATTTTAAAATGTCATCCGTTCTCCCTTCGACTTGAACGACCGGGAATGGTCTCCCGCATTTGCATGGTTCCGAAAACATGGTGACACGGTCAGTTAGTTCATAACGAATTAGGGGCTGAATTCTGTTGGCCAGATTTGTAATTAAAACCGAATGGGATTGTTTTCCTGATGGCACAGGTTGGTAAAATTCATCTACCGGTTCAAATATAATCCAATCGGTATTTACATGAAACTGACCTTCTTCACATTCGAAAGTCATGGCTGTTGCTTCTGTACCGCCGTAAAGATCTAGAACGCGAGCTTGGAAAACAGATTCTAGTTTCGCACGAACATTTGGATATAACTTTTCTCCCCCCAAAAGGATTGCAACAGGCTGAATATGTAACCGACCTGCTTTTTGTTCCTCTGCTAGAATTTCCATCGCTGTTGCATACCCCCCAATTAAGGCTGGTTGATATTCATTCAATTCTTTTACAAGCGTGGAAAGGGGGAATTGGATAGAAAAAGCTCTAATTTTTCCGTTCGAAGGATTTCTTAAACGCAGACGTTCAGCTGTGCTGAATGCCGTAAAATGACCAGCCGTAGAACATACCGCCGCATTTCGTCCGCCCTTGGCTGCTACTTTCAATATGTCACTCCATTTTAATTTTGTTGTTCCGCGAATAGCCATTAATGTTTTCATGATAGTATCTGAAGCTTTATCCTGAATAAAGATTCCAGGTACTCCGGTTGACCCTGAAGTGGTCGAAACCATATAGCGCCCTAAATAAAGATGTCCAACTAATGACATATTTGACACGAATTCCTTTACACCTTCTATGGTGATTTCTGGATCAGTTACCCAATCATTAAAATGGTCCATGAGTTCTGATTTGGTGACTGGAGGGATTTGCTGTATGCTTGAAATCCGTTCAGGCAACTCGCTATATTTTTGTGCGTAATATTGAGAGTTTGATCTTGCAAAACTAATAAGGTCAGTTAAACGAGATAGTTGCCGAGAGAGAATGTCTTCTGGTTTGCCTCGTTTAACCTTCCAGATATCCGTAACTGCTTTTAAAGGTGAAATATTCTCCATGTATGTCATTCCCATCTCTCTGTTTTAATTTTTTATGGTCAATACTATTTACAGTAAAATGGACATTTAAAAATTACATAATGCAAGAAGTCTGATAAAAAATCAAACAGCTTATGGCTTAAAAGCTTTATATGCCCTTAGTGTGCCCGTGATAGTTGAAAATTGTCCAGTTTCTTCTATTAAAACAAATCCTGTTTCTTTTAATAGGCTAGGGATAACCCCTTTAACATGATTTGAAGTTGTTTCAAACCCATCTAAAAATTGAATAGGAAAAAATGCAACACGCATCAACCAATTTTGTGGCTTTTCAAAATCAATAATATGGAATTGGCCACCAGATTTGAGTGTCCGATAAACTTCTTCAAATGTTTTCTTTTTCATTTCCAGAGTTAAATGATGAATAAATAAACTTGTAAATATGTGATGAAATAGATTATTGGAAAAGGGAAGTTTATAAGAAAACCCTTCCTCAAAGGTGATATTATTAACTTGAGTTTCTTTAATTTTCTCCATAGCAATTGATAATATTTCAGGATCAGCATCAACCCCAATTACTTGCACACCAGGTTGTGATTGCTGTATTAAAAGTGCCAGCGTACCTGTACCGCAAGCTAAATCCATTATCGTTTCCTTTTGTTGGAGGTTTGCTTGCTTAACTAAATGCGTTTTAAACTTTTTTTCTTGCATTCCCCATTGAATTAACGGATCATAAAATCGAGTCATCCAATGGTATTTTAGTGCAGGGATATAATCACCTTTCTTGTTTTTATCCATTAAACATGCATCCCTTCATTTATAATAACTTATGATGATTTTTGGATTACTTATAAACTAAGAGCGAAAATAAAGTAACATGTTGATCTTACGATTTGTGACATAAAAGAATATGAAACACTTCGCTTCTTTATTCAAGTAAATATTTGAATATTGACATTAAAGCTTGCTCATTATAAGCTAATCACATATTTTTAATGAGGTGGGAAAATTGTCATTAGTTGATAAAAATATAAAAGATACTCTAAAAGATGAATGTGAGATCTATTGTTATGACCCTATAAAAGTATCAAGGTTACAAGATTTGTTAAGTTCTAAAAGTACACTTCATCTATCAAAAAAATTTAAACTTCTTGCTGATGAGACACGATTAAAGATTATTCTTTCATTAGCTATAGAAGGGGAACTTTGTGTATGTGATGTGGCTAATATTATTCAGTCCTCTATAGCTACAGCTTCGTATCATTTGAGGTTTTTAAAACGCTCAGGTGTAGCTAACTATAGAAAGGAAGGTAAATTAGCATTTTACTATATCGATGATGAAATTTTTAAATCGATGGTTCTACTTTCTTTTCATCATAAGGAGAGTTGAATAAGAATAGAAATTCGGATATGTTTAAAATACATTTTCAAAAATACTGTCAATTTACATAAGTGGAGGGGATCTACAAGATTATTCCCCTCCAATAACATAGATAAAAATGAATTTAGATTTATCACATAAACTTTTAGTTAGCTTTAAAAGAATTTATTTCTTTATGCATAAGAGTGTAGACCAGCAATAATTAGATTAACGAAAATTAGGTTGAAAATAATAATTCCAAAACCTATTACTCCGAGCCATGCTGATTTTTCACCATGCCAACCTTTCGATAGGCGGAGGTGTAAATAGGCAGCATAAAATAACCATGTAATTAAGGCCCATACCTCCTTAGGATCCCATCCCCAGAAACGCGTCCACGCAATTTGAGCCCAGATCATCGCAAAAATAAGAGCACCCAAAGTGAATATTGGAAAACCTATTGCAACGGATCTGTATCCGATTTCATCGACCAAATCAAGTTTGATATTTTTCGTTAATGGCTGAAGCGCTGCAGCAATTCTTTTTCTTAAAATCAGTCTTAGCACCCCGTATAAAAATAAACCTGTAACAGATGACCAGATAACTGTGTTTAGTTTGCCTGCTGCAATGATAGCTGGTACTTCAACAAAGGCTTCCATTTTACCTTTTGTAAGTAATTCACCTTGATTTGGACCTACAATGGAAGGTAGATTATATGTCATTTCAACCTCTTGATCATTTTTATCAACCCATTTGTAGACGGCTTCATACTCCATCCCTCTGAAAACACTTGTAACCACTACAAAAGCAAGTGTCGCCACAATCGTGTACATGACAACTTCTAGCCAAAAGGTCCCTTTTGAGCGTTTCGTCTGATCAACAGAACGAAGTAAATAAATGACCCCTGAAATGAAACTACTGGCCAAAATAGCTGAACCTAGTGCAGTTGTTGTTACGTGAATAGCAAGCCAATCGCTTTGAAGTGCTGGTATTAATGGAGAAATGTCTGTCGGAAACATACTCCCATAAGCAATAATCAATAATGTTATTGGTAAAGTAAACAAACCTAATACTGCTACCTTATAGATAAAATAAAGAATTATGAAAGCCAGGACCATCATCATGCTAAAGGCTGTAATGAATTCAAACATATTACTAACAGGCGCTTGTCCAGAAGCGACCCATCGAGTAATAAAATATCCCAAATGGGAAGCAAAAGCTAGAATAGTGATAGTTATTGCGACTTTTGCCCATTTACTTGGTTTTTCATATTGTTTTCTCTTATCTCGAATAGCTCCTCCAAATAAAAATGTTGCAACTAGATATAGTAAGAATGCTGCATATAATAAGTTACTGCTAAGGGCTACCACATCATTTCCTCCTTTACGAATTTTAGCTTTTCTCGTTTGTTTGATCGGTTAGTTCTTGAATGCTGGTTTCTTTTAAAATACCGTTCACTTCATTTTGTATACCATACCAATTTTTATTTGTATGTCCTGCAATTAATACGTTGTCACCATCCCGTCTAATCCATATACGTCTATGATTCCAATACATTCCTTGAATAACTCCAATCATGAAAATAGCACCGCCAACTCCTAGAAACCATAACGTATTATCTTTCCGAACTGTAAGGGCTGACAGGTTTTTTGTTTCAACGCCTTCAAATTTCATTTTTAATTGATTATCTTCGTCTGGGTCAAATGTTTGTTTAATGGCAATAAAGCTTCTTTCACCTTCTGGTTTTTCAGGAGATATCATGTTAAATACAAATGCTGGATTGTCGGGAACACGGTTTTTTGTATCAGGTACACCTTCACTATTGAAATAGAAGTTTGGCAAATAAGTCACAATTTCAACTTTATACCCATTGCCTAAATCATACTCCTTGTTTGGCTCTAACAAATCAACTTTAATCTTGCCAAAACTTTCTTCTGTCTCTTTGTCTACTAAATTAAAATTAAACTTATTTAGTTCATTTAATTTATAAGAGGTTTGATAAAGAGCATATGAATCGTGTTTTAAGGGGTAATTAACTCTAATTTGTTCATCTTTTATCTTTTCAAGTTCAGGTTCTGCCCCGTGAACAATTTCACCCTTTCGTTCATACAAAGTCACGTTTGTTTGAAAGTTTTTAACGACATTTCCATCTCCGACTCGTGAAAGAGTATTAGAAAAAACTTCATCCTCTTGATCTTTTTGATAGGTATCCATAATGAACTTATCGCTGGTTAAATAGTATTTTCCATCGGTTCCTGGGATAACACTTGTTTCACCGTCACGAATCCAAAGCATTTCGTCTACATACATCCCCGGCACAAATCGCAGCATTCCTCCAATGAGGAAAATAATTAGTCCAACATGGTTCACATAAGGTCCCCATCTTGAAAATCGACTTTTTTCAGCTAGAAAATGACCATTTTCTTCACGTACTTGATAACGCTTCCTCTTCAAGTTGGATATTATCAAATCCAGTTGTTCATCAAGGTTCTCTTCGACATTTGTTTCACTGAAAAGACGTTGTCTACGCAAGAAACTTTCATGACGTGTAATCCCTTGCTTTTTCAAAGCGCGATACAATGGAATAAACCGGTCCAAACTCGCGACAACAAGTGATATCCCAAGAGCTGCTATTAATAAAAAATACCACCATGAACTATATAGATTGTGAAAACCTAATTCATAATACATTTGTCCAAGAAATCCATATTCATCTTTATAAAACTCTTGTGGGACAACGGTTGGAGGAATATACATCTCTTGAGGAAAAATGGTTCCAATCGCAGAAGCAATTAAAAGAAGAACAATTATCCAAATTCCTACTTTAACGGATGAGAAAAAGTTCCAAATCTTATCGATAAGTGACTTTTTATATGTTTGTGAGCGTCTTGCGCCTCCATCGTATCTCATATCCAATAGTTTTTCAGAAACTTCATCCTTCTTATTCCCGATAGTTCGTCCACAAGATTCACAAAGAACCGTTCCATGTGGAATGGAGTGACCACATTCGCATTTGACATGTTCCATTCTAATAACTCCTTACGATTTAATCATTTAAATATACTTAACTACACTTTTAATTTTTCAGATTTGCTTTTTAATCCATTAAAAAGAATGATTCTAAAAACCCCTTAAAATCCAGTAAATCCTCCGAACAAACTTGTTAAGACTGCAATAATTTTTGTCATCATATTAAAGTACAATAATCCCCCCATCACAATCATCAAAATGCCTCCTATTGACATAAAGATTGCACTGTGTTTCTTTAGAAAAGTCATCTTATCGATAAATAAAGACATTAATAGAAATGGAATAGAAAAACCTAAGACATAGAACAGCATGTATAGTAATCCTTTTCCTGGGTCTGATACACCTAATGCAATGACACCTGCAAGAATTGGACCTGTACAAGGAGTCCATCCAGCAGCAAAACCAAGCCCAATTAAAATTGATCCAATATAACCTGAAGGCCTCTTTTGAAAATGAATTTTCTTATCAGAAAGTAGGAAATCAAATTTAAGAACCCCTGTTAGAACTAAACCAAAAAACACCATCACAATAGCTCCAAGTTGCCTTAACAAATCTTGATAATCCATAAAAAATGTACCGATAAAAGAAGTAGAAAGTCCCAAAGCTAAAAATATGATGGAAAATCCTACCAAAAACAAGATGGTGTGTATAAAAGCTTTCCTTCTTAAAATACCTTTTCCTTCTTTTAGGTCATTTATAGACACTCCTGTAATATAGGAAAGAAAAGCTGGATACAAAGGAAGTGAACAAGGCGAAATAAATGATAAAAGACCTGCACCAAATGCAAGAAATAAGCTTAGTTGTTCCAAAAAGATACCACCTAACTGTTTATTAATTCTATGGCTTAATGAGTTCCATGTAATTTGCTATATCCCTTTCGGTCATACTTCCTGTGATCACTTTTAACACTTTTCCTTTCTTATCGATCAAAAATGTTGTAGGAATCGGGGTTATGTCATATGCTTCCGTCACAGCTCGATCTTTATCTTTAAGTATAGGAAATGTAAGCCCATGCCTATTTACAAACGATTCAATAGCAATATCACTTTCTGCAATATTAACCGCCAATATCTCTACACCAAGATTCTTAAAATGGTTATACTGTCTTTCCATATATGGCATTTCCTTTTCACAAGGCTTGCACCAAGTACCCCAAAAGTTTAGAAAAACTCCTTTTCCTTTTAAATCAGAAAGTTGAACGTTGTTACCGTTCATATCTTCAAGAACAAAATCAGGTGCTTGATCCCCTGCTTGAACCCGTATTCTTTCAGTGAAAAAGTTTTGATAAAGAGTATAGGCTACTGCTAAAGCCATAAGAAGTAGAAGGCTAATACGTACAATAGATCTGGTTCTTTTGTTTTTCATTTTACTCTCCCTTTTTATTTTCATTCAAACCAACATTTTAATGTTGACATTTTACATTAATAATTTTAATCTAAAAGCACAATATACTCAAATGATTATTTGAATAATAACTTCCAATATTTTCACCTAAAATACTATCTATTAATTTTAGGATCGTGCAAAGTGAAATTCTAAATCATTACATGAAGGGTAAATAATAGAATGTGTAACAAACTAACACAACAAAATATATTCTATTCCGTATTTTAAAAAGGAGTTTTTTTATGAATTTAATTTTAACTATTCTCTCTGCTTTAGGGTCTTTTATAGTAACCAATATCGATGATATTTTTGTCTTGATGTTGCTGTTCTCTCAGGCAAGTTCACAAGCTAAAGCAAGTAATGGCCGAACGGTTAACATGCAGCCGAAGGGAAGTCGTATTTACCCTAAAGATATAGTCATTGGCCAATATCTTGGTTTTGCACTTTTAGTTTTAATTAGCCTTTTAGCTACATTTGGAGTAACACTCATTCCTGATCAGTGGGTAGGATTATTAGGACTAATCCCGATCTACCTAGGAGTTAAACTGTTTATAAAGGGTGAAGATGAAAATGAAGGTGCTATTCTTTCCAGTTTAAATAAATTTAATAAGTTCTATTTAAGTGTAGCCTTTATCACCTTTGCTAATGGTGGAGATAATATTGGAATTTATGTTCCGTTCTTTTCTACTTTAAATAACAACCAACTGGTCATTACAGTTGTTACTTTCTTTATAATGGTTGCGGTCTGGTGTTTAATCGGATATCGTCTAGCAAGATTCAGATATGTTTCTGAAACACTTGAGAAATACGGCCGATGGGTTATTCCAATTGTGTTTATAGGATTAGGCCTTTATATCATGGCAGAAAATAATATATTTTCTAACCTGTGGTCTCACTTCGTAAATTTTGAAAATAATTAAATTCTCAATTAACCGTAATGACTTACGATCATTTTACTGATAAATCCCCTTTACTTTTAAAGTATTAAGTACAATTCTTTATAGAAAATAGAACTCCGAGGTGACGACTTTGTATTGGATCATTATTCTCACAGTAAGTATTGATCAATTATGTAAATATTTAGTTCGAAATTTTATGGACTACGGACAATCCATTCCACTTATCAATGGTGTTTTTCAATTAACATCTCATCGTAATGCGGGTGCTGCCTGGGGAATTTTTTCGGGACAAAAAATATTCTTGATTAGTATTGCAATTATTGTTATTGTCTTTGGCCTTATTTATTCTCGTAAAGTCTCCGATAAGCTAACACGTATAGCCTTTGGATTTTTTATAGGAGGTGCAATGGGAAACGTTGTAGATCGTTTAATTTTTGGGGAAGTAACAGATATGTTCGAAGTTACATTTATTAATTATCCAATTTTTAATACTGCGGATGTATTTTTAGTTAGTGGAGCTATTTTATTAATGATAAGTACTTATAGAGAATCTAAAACACAAAAAAATCTATCCTAGATTATAGACACAAATCCATTTCTCATTCGATTTTTAAAGAAATTGACAAAATAACTTTATTAATTAAACGATTATTTTATTATTGAAATGAAGTGTGTTTTTCTTTATATGAATATTCCGTAAAACTCTTCAGGAAAGAGCTTTTAAGTTTTTTTATCATCCTTTCGAAAGGAGGTGATAAATTGTATTATTGATTGAAATCGGAACTACTGCGTTAGCACACAACAGTAATAACAATAGCAATAATCACTCAATGTTCGATCGTACACACTACCATTTATGAAGGAAATGCAGCCAAATCTAACCGAACAAGAAATCAAAAATATGTATGATTTGTGTCTCAGCGACCAGGGACAAGCCTTAAACGCTATGCTCAGTACGAAAAATAATGAGCAAAATGCAATGAAAGTTGAACTAAGTCATAGACAATACGTGATAACGACTGTGATATAGGGTGGTAATAAATAGCTATCGCCATTTCAGGAAAGATAAGCCCTATCACTGTGAAGGGCAGTGGTTGGTAAGCCTATATACCAACAATTACTAGTATTGGAGGAGATTTTGATGAAAGTGGCTAATTCAATTGTAGAACTTATCGGGAATACTCCACTTGTTAAACTAAATCGCGTTGTAAATCCTGATCATGCAGATGTCTATTTAAAGCTTGAATATTTTAACCCAGGAAGTAGTGTAAAGGATCGTATTGCTATAGCCATGATTGAAGCAGCTGAAAAAGATGGAATCCTAAAGCCGGGAAGTACGATTGTTGAGCCAACTAGTGGAAATACAGGAATTGGGTTAGCAATGGTAGCTGCCGCAAAGGGATACAAAACGATTATCGTCATGCCAGAAACCATGAGTATGGAACGTCGAAATTTACTCCGTGCCTATGGTGCCGAGCTCGTTTTAACTCCTGGACCGGAAGGTATGGGGGGAGCAATTCGCAAAGCTCAAGAGTTATTGGAGGAAAATCCACAGTATTTTGTTCCTCAGCAGTTTAATAATCCAGCCAATCCAAAAATCCATCAAGAAACAACTGGACAAGAGCTTGTTGGTCAAGCTGAAGAAATTGGTGGAATTGATGCTTTTGTTTCTGGAATTGGTACAGGAGGTACGGTTACAGGTGCTGGTCAGGTCCTTAAGGAAAAGTTTCCAGCAATACATATTGTTGCCGTTGAGCCAGTAGCATCCCCAGTCCTTTCTGGCGGTAAGCCAGGACCTCATAAAATTCAAGGAATTGGAGCTGGATTCATACCGGAAATTTTAGATACTGAAATTTATGATGAGGTCATTACAGTAGAGAATGAGCAAGCTTTTGAAACTTCACGTCTGGTAGCAAAACAAGAAGGGATTCTTGGTGGGATTTCTTCAGGAGCTGCCATATATGCTGCCTTGAAAGTAGCTGAGAAGCTTGGTAAAGGAAAAAAAGTTGTTGCGATTATTCCAAGTAATGGAGAAAGATATTTAAGCACACCTCTTTATCAATTCGAAGGTTAAAAATTCTATGGGTGTAACTTGTTAAGAGCTACACCCATAGAATTTTTTTAGTAAAAAAAAGGAGTAACCTGTTTATATATTATGAAAGGCCTTTATACTTTCTTTCTAAATTACATAATCTCCTTTCAATATGATGGATCTTTTCTAATATTTCCTTTTGCATCAACAATTGCTGATACATCATTTTCCTCATATCATCCATAAATTTTTTCTCAATTTCCCATTCCTTTTCCTCTTGTCCATTATTTTCTTCTAATCGATAAACATATGGATATTGATACCATTGATTAGGATAATAATACATTTTTACCCTCCTTTTCATACGAGCGATCAATCTAAAATATGTATATAGGTAAAACTCAGTGTTTGTTTAAAAAAGTTTATTTTACTTATAAAGAAAGCTTTATCATTTTTGAATTTTTGTAAAATTCAATCTTCCCTTTTTTCGTATTTTATATATATGGGTATAATGAAGACAAAGGAGGGTGGAAGTATTGAAAAAATTACTTACGTCTTTTGTAGCTATTGCTTTATTTCTAGGTATTGGCACTGCTGCTCTTGCACATTCAAACAACACTCCTAGTCAAGGGAATGGGAATGGAAATTTGCAACAAATGATGGATTATTGTTCTGAAATGATGGATTCTTTCATGAATAATCATCAAAACAATATACCTAATGAAACCTCAACATCAAAGAATTTAAATACAGGACAGACAAATTCAAATAATAGTACCACGAATAACCACCAGAACCAAAACCATTCTATGTATGACGATTGTTGGTAGAAAATAACAACAGAAAGAGCATGGGCTACAATAAATGTCCAAGCTCTTTCTTTTTTTTATAAATAAAAAAACAGTTTCCTATATCCTTACACAATATTTACGTCTTTCATGCTAATTGTAGCTTTGAAATGTTAAAAGTTTGATAAAAATGGATTCTCATATCAATACT
This sequence comes from Niallia sp. FSL W8-0635, assembly GCF_038007965.1. Taxonomy (GTDB): domain Bacteria; phylum Bacillota; class Bacilli; order Bacillales; family Cytobacillaceae; genus Niallia. The sequence continues at coordinate 52,198 of NZ_JBBOYD010000002.1, forward strand.
TAGTTCAATTTTTTATAAAAAAGTTTGATCATTTCGTTGAAGGTGAATTTTTATTTAGGTTAGTTCTTTGATATAGCCAATAACATTCCCTAAACAACAACTACCTTGAGGGTTGTTCACCTCACAACCACATCGGTTTCCTTTTATGTTTTCACGAATATGTTTTACTGGATTAGGAGTAAGTCCTTTTTCAATATATTGTTTAATTTTTTCTTTTGTCCAACCGAAACAATAGCAGACTGGAACAACGGAAGAATCATCTTTTTGATGGGGTAGCGTCAGGAAAATGCGGATTTACAACGATAAGGAAATTACAATAATAAAAAGCCCAATTTCTCAGTATTAAAATTGAGAATTTGGACTTTTTTCGTTACTCTAGAAAAGCGTCTGAGTGTGGAAGATCTTAGTATAAAAGAATCAATATTGAAGTAATGTTTCTTACTATACTAAAGCGACCCGTTAGTAGCAAAAGGTAAGGTAAAAAAGCTCCAAAAAAGAAGATTTAACCAGCACAACAAGATAATTTTGAAACATCTTTATCAAACGTAAGGGCAGCTAATTTTAACCCTTCTGCCATTGTTAAATATGGGGCAAGGGTTTCGCGAATATCATCTATGGTTAAACCGAATTTGACAGCTAATGTAGCTGCATAAATTACGTCTCCTGCATTTTCTGCCACCACATGAGCTCCCAAAACTTTCATTGTTTTCGAGTCTGCCACTAATTTAAACACGCCTGTTGTTTCCCGATTAACCAAGGCCCTCGGAACGGCATCTAACGGTAAAACGGATGTTTTAACCTCATAGCCTTTATCTTTTGCCTGTTGCTCCGTTAAACCAACGGTTGCAATTGCCGGGCCCGTAAACGTAACCCCTGGAACCACTTCTAAATTTAGCTTTTTGTTCAGTCCTCCGATAGCATTTCCTGCTGCCACTCCACCCTGATAGGCTGCCACATACACGAATTGGGGACCTAGCGTGACATCTCCTGCGGCATAAATACGAGTATTTGTTGTTCTTGAATAATCATCTATTATGATTTCACCACGAGAACCTATTTCCACGCCTGCTGCCTGTAAGTTTAAAGTAGCCGTGTTTGGTGTTCTGCCTGTCGCAACTAGCAATTGATCTGCTTCAATGATACGCTTCTTGCCATTAACTTCTACAAGAACCTTTTTTATGTCTCCATTTTTTTCGATTCGTTCATAGGTTGCTCCTTTTACAAGATTTATTCCTTGTTCGACTAGAGATTTTTCAACTGATTCTGAAATCTCTGGATCATATTCTTTTAAGAGGCGTTCACTTCGTTGCATTAACGTAACTTCTGAGCCGAGATTATGAAATAGTTGTCCTAATTCCATGCCAATATAACCAGAACCAATAACCACAAGACGTTTTGGTACCTTCTTTAATTCAAGTAAAGACGTGCTAGTTAAATAATCTACCTCATTTAGCCCAGGAATGTTTGGTTTAGCTGGTGAAGCACCTGTCGCGATTAAGAATCGTTTAGCCGATATAAGTGCTCCGTTCACTTCAACAGTTTTTTCATCTACGAATTTTGCTTCACCTTCTATTAATTCGAAACCATAGTCATCAATTAAATCAACATATTTAGAGTTTCTAAGCTCTGTTACCAACTCATTTTTTTGTTTAATCAATGGCGCCAAATCAACTTCACCGGCTGATGTATGCAATCCTACAAACGGATTGTTTTTTGCTAAATGATTAATTTCGCCAGCACGTAACAAGGTCTTTGAAGGAACACAACCAATATTTACACATGTTCCACCAATTGTTCCACGCTCAATCATCGCCACTTTTGCTCCATATTTCACGGCTTCAATGGCTGATGAAAAGGCAGCTCCGCCGGAACCAATGATGATGTAATCATAGTCACCTTCATCACCTAACTGTACCATTTCTTGCAATTGTATTTCTTCAACTTCTCCTGGTTGATATTTAGCTTCAGCAATCACTTTCTTCGCTGTTTCAACTTCTACGTCATTTGGAAGTTCAAATACAGCTTCCCCACGGCGAAAATCCACTTCAATCCCGTTTGCTCCCATGTTTTCAAGAGCAACAGCAACATGCTCTTCGCAACCCGTACAGGTCATTCCTTGAACGTTTACTCGATATTTTTTCATGTTAAAGCCCTCCTTTTACTCGACTCCAAGCCCTAAATCCGACACTGCCAACTTAATTGATTTTAAATCCGTTTTCTTATCATCATAAGATACTGTTACTTTCCCCTTACTTCCACTGACTTTAATGGCTGTTTTGCCAACACCATTCACTTGTTTCAAAACATCTTTGACAACTGAAGGCGGACAACAATCCATCCCCAAAACCGTAAATGTCCCTGTTTTAGTTTTTTCAATGGTAGCTTTTACATGCTCCTTAGCATCTATAGTATTTTGTGCTTCTTTTTCGTTACTACACGCACTAACCACTAACAGAAGGGATAATTAATCCTAATTAAGTGTACTCTCATATAAACACCTCATTTTTATAATCCACCTTCAACTAGAAATAAAAAAAGAAACATACAAAAAACGAAAAATGTCGTGATCCATAAGCCGATGATAGAACTTTTTCTTTTTCCCTTTCTTCCATAAACCATGTAAAAGGAGTAAGCAAGAAGGATAATCGTTACGATGCTAAACAATAATCGATATTTCAATGAGTAGAAGGCTAATGCTCCGGCAAAACCGGTTAATCCCAGGGGGATAAAAATCAACGGGCCCAGGCAGCATCCAGCCATAACAAAAGCCGAAAAGATGGTAGCTAATTGCGACACTCTTTCCTTCATGCTTTAAACCTCTCCATGCTACAACAATCATGTGTCGTTGTGCTTTCTTTCTTTGTTTCTGGATTAAGTTTCCTCCAACCCATAAAAAGAGCAAAAACGAACAACAGACCCATCATGATGAAAATAATATCTTTATATTCCGTGAAGTATGATGCCAATGCTGTTCCTGCAAACAACGGAAGCAGTAAAACCAGATGGCATGGGCATGTGATTAGAGCGACAAGAAACCAACCTGTGCTTTTTATTGTATTTTTCATCCTGTTTCACCTCTTATTTCTTCATCAGTGTTTCAATAATAGGGCATTCGTAAATATCTTTGTTTTCGGGACATCTTTCTTTAAGATCCACCAGTATTCGTTCAATTCTCTTAAGATCTTCAATTTTACGCTGGATGTCCTCTATCTTAAGAACAGTGAAATCATACATATCACGGCATTTGGTTTCGTCGCGATCGACGACCCCTAGCAATTTATCAATTTCGTTTAAGGTAAATCCCAGTTCCTGCATCCGTTTGATAAAATTCAACCGATCGACGGTTGGTTCTGAATACATTCGGTACCCTTTTTCGGTACGATCAGGCTCTGGAACTAATCCTAAACGTTCATAATATCGTATGGTCTCCTTGTTAACGCTACACTTTTCAGCCAGTTCTCCAATACGAAATTGCATTTATCTCACCTCATATAAAGTATAAACCCTGTACCATGGTATAGGGTCAAGAATAGTATTATTTATATTTTATCGATTAACTGTGACTTTAAGAGATAAATTGCACGTTTTTTAAACGCGATTTTGCACTATAAGTAAATATAAAAAGCCCAATGTCCCAATAAATTGAGAAATTAGGCTTTTTTCGTTGCTTCATTAAAGCGTCCGTTTGTGGAAGTATCTTGTTTAAGTGTTGCTTTGAAATAAAGTTTGATCAAAAATACCTCGCAAACCCATATTTTACGATAAATAAAAAGAATCCATTTTTGAAAAAAGTTTGATCAAAATGGATTCTTATCCAGCAGATTTAAGTTTGGTTTTTATAAAAAAGTTTGATCATTTTCTACCTATGTTGCTCTACAATCGCGCATGATTGTTGTAGATCACTAAAGCTTCTATTAACTGGTTTAGTAAAAGAAGAAACTATTGATATATTCATTTCCCTCTCTCAATCAAACATTAATATTACTTAAAGTCCCTCTTTGTAATCAGTATGATCTTTCAGTATCAATTTAGGTATAGCCTTGATATAGAATAATTCTCCGATCAACTCCACAATGGTCTGTGTAACAATCACAGCTGCAGCTAACGTTGCCCAAGAATCGGGTAAAGCTAATGCTAAAGGAAGAACTACAAGGGAGTTCCTTGTTCCAGTACTAAAGATTAATGCTCTTCCTGCACCTATATCTAATTTGAACACAAATGCGATAAAACGCGATATAAATGGTGTAATGATTAAAAACAAAATATATATCGGAATCACACGCACAATAATTTCGAAATCACTGTATACCTTACCAATTTGGGAAGTCACTACCACAATTAATACTAAAGCCATAAATGGTACGGGGAACCACGTTGTAATATCTAATACCTTCTCACCTAGTGCTGTCTTTTTAGCCCACAATTGAGTAATGATCGCTAATATTAAAGGCGTAACTATTAGTAATAAAAAAGCTTCTAGGAATGGCTCTATATGAACAACTCCTCCCATTTCTTCACCTATAAATAGCCATAAATACAATGGAAGTAATATCATTTGTACTACAAACAAAATAGGCGTGGAAGCTAACATTAATTTCTCATTTCCCTTTCCAAGTTGAGTAAAGACTATTACGTAGTCAATACATGGCGTAAGTAAAACCAAACAAACGCCTAATAAAATTGGTGGAGATTGTGGAAATATCATTGTTAATATCCAAACAATTATAGGCACAGCTATAAAATTTCCAATTAGTAATGCCGCCATGAATCTGAGATTTGAAATTGCCTCACGTAGTTTTAAGAATGGAATTTGTGCAAACATTCCATACATGAGAATGGCTATGAGTGGCGAAATAGCCCAATCTAAGCCTTTTCCTAAATCCTCGTTTGAGATACCTAGAATCCCTCCAAACAGAAGCGATATACCATAGATCCAAATTTGTTGATTTTCTAACTTTTCTCTAGTAATATTCACTTTTAAAATCATCCTTTATTAATACTATCTTTTCGAATTGTTTCTCAGTTAAGTAAGCTTTTATCTTTTTCAAAATACCTTCATTCTTCTATCACGTTTTAACAACAAGTGCCATTTGAATGAACCTTTGTGAAACATTCCGACCAAGTAAGACATTCACACTTCAATCCATTCTTTAATACATCCAACATTAATGATTTCCATTAATCGTCACTCCAAAATAAATAATTCGACCTGCACGTATGATTGTGCAGGCCTAGTTAAATTAAATATGCTCTAACTGTTCGAATTATTTTTTATTCAGCATATGAATAGCATGTCCCATAACGCCTTCAGCTGCTTCCATGAGTGGTTCAGGTAAAGTTGGGTGTGCATGAATTGTAAGGCTGAGATCTTCTGCCGTTGCCCCTGACTCAATTGCAAAAACTGCTTCAGCAATAAGAGATGATACTTCTGGCCCTACCATTTGTACACCTAAAACCCGATTAGATTCTTTATCCGCCACAACTTGTACAAAACCATCGGCATCCGAAACAGATAAAGCTCTGCCGTTAGCTTGGAATGGAAAACGGCTAGAGACCGTTTCATATCCTTCTTCCTTTGCTTCCTTCTCCGTTAAACCTGTATAGGCTACTTCAGGATCGCTAAAAATAACAAAAGGCATTGCCTGAAAATCAATTACACTTTTTAGCCCACTTATTACCTCTGCAGCTATCTTACCTTCATAACTAGCTTTATGAGCAAGGAGGTAACCACCAGCACAGTCCCCGATCGCATATACATGTTCAACATTTGTTTGACATGTATTATTTATCTTAATAAAACCGCGTTGATCTAATTCAACCCCGATATTTTCCAATCCAACTTTTCCTGTGTTCGGTTTTCTTCCAATGGAAACTAAGCAATAATCCCCTTTAATTATCTCTTCCTTCCCATTAACCTGAACTTGAACATTTACTTCATCGCCTGTATTTTCTCCACCTTGGACTAAAGCATTCGTTATAACTGTGATTCCAAGTTCCTTTAAATGACGTTTTACTACATTTGTAAGCATAGGGTCCGTACCTGGAAGAATTGTATCTGATCCTTCAAGGATGGTCACTTTAGCTCCGAATTTAGCATAAGCAGTACCCAATTCCAAACCGATATAACCACCACCTACTACAACTAAATGTTTTGGTACTTCTTGAAGCATCAATGCCTCAGTTGAAGAGATAATTCTTTTTCTATCAAATGGCATACTTTTTAACTCAGTAGGTAATGATCCTATCGCAAGGATTAAGTCTTTGTATGAAAAGAATTTTTCTTCGTTACCAATTTTGATTTTGGCAACATAGGGTTCAGTAAGATAAGCTTCCCCACTAATGACTTCCACTCCATTGCCTTTCAGTAAAGTCCGAACTCCATTCGTTAGTTTATTTACTATACCGTCCTTCCACTTCACTACTTCTGGCATCTCTACTTCAACTTCACCAGAAACCTTTATTCCCATTGAGTTGGCATGTTTTATGTGTTTTACTCGTTCAGAAGCACTAATAAGAGCCTTTGAAGGTATACAACCACGGTTAAGGCAAACCCCTCCTAGTTCTGCTTTATCCACCAAAACCACTTTTTTCCCTAACTGAGCAGCACGTATGGCAGCTACATAACCTCCTGATCCTGCGCCTATAACTAACAGATCTACATCATTTTTTCCTTCAACAGTCATTTCAGTTTCCTCCTTCGATTTTATAAAGAATGAAAAGAATTATTTTAAATTAAGGATGAAAGCGTTTTTGTCCCATGTGGATACCAATATGTAATATAAAAGCTGCTGTTTTACTTATACCCAATCTTTCCATTTTTAATTAGGCTGGATATTTAGAAGTTATACTATTAATGAGATCATTTTTAGAAAAGGGCTTTCCAATCTGTCTGGAAAGCCCTTTTTAGCCCTTTTCCCTTTATTCTTTCACTCTCATTAGTCGCAAACCATTTAGTGCTACCAGAAGGGTTGCACCCATATCAGAAAGGATAGCAATCCAGAGCGTTAACCAACCTGGGATAACCAATAGTAAGGCAATAAATTTAATAGCAATTGCAAAAGTAATGTTAGCTTTGATTATATTTAGAGTTTTTCGGCTAAGTTTTACAGTGAATGGAAGTTTTCTTAGATCGTCACCCATTAGAGCGACGTCTGCCGTTTCCAGGGCTGTATCTGTACCAGCTCCACCCATTGCAATTCCAACTGTTGAGGCCGCCAATGCAGGTGCATCATTGACACCATCTCCTACCATAGCTACGTTGCCATACTCAGATCTCAACTGTTTAATAAAGTCTAATTTGTCCTGTGGCATTAGTTCTGCCTCAATATCAGATACTCCAACCTGCCCTCCGATAGCATTAGCAGTACCTTTGTTATCACCTGTAAGCATAATTGTTTTTTTGATTCCAAGTTGATGTAACTTTTGAATAATTTCCTTACTTGATTCACGAACTTCATCAGCAACTGCAATAACTGCAAGTATTTCTTTTTCGGTTCCAATAATCATGGCTGTCTTACCTTGATTTTGAAGTGTAGTAACATTTTGTTCTAAGTCTTTATCGAAATTAGAAATTGCTAATTCTTTAAAGAGTTTCGGACTTCCAATGTAATAAGTAGTCCCGTTTACAATACCTTTGATACCCTTACCTGTAATAGAAGAGAAGTCCTCTACCTGTACGTCAGAATAAGAAATGTTCTCCTCTTCTGCTTTTTTCATAATCGCAGATGCAAGTGGATGCTGAGAACGATACTCTAATGCAGTAATGATGGATAGTAATTCTTTTTCATTTATCTGTTTGTTCAACACATTAAAATCAGTTACAGCTGGGACACCTTTTGTTAATGTACCTGTTTTATCAAATGCAATAGCCTTTAAGGCACCCATTTCTTCTAAATACACTCCGCCTTTTACAAGGACACCTTTTTTTGCGGCATTCCCAATCGCTGAAACGATAGAAATCGGAGTCGATATGACCAACGCACAAGGACAACCAACAACAAGAACAGCTAATCCTTGATAAACCCATGTTTCCCAACTACCATCAAAGAATATAGGAGGGACGATAGCAACTAATGCTGCAATGATCATAATGATCGGTGTGTAATATTTTGCAAATTTATCGACAAATGCTTGCGAAGGAGCCCGTTCTCCTTGTGCTTCCTCTACAAGATGAATAATTTTAGAAATCGTTGTATCTTCTACAAGTTTCGTTATTTTTACTTCAAGTAATCCTTCTTCATTTAATGTACCTGCAAATACTTCATCATCAACTGTTTTCTCAACAGGGACTGATTCACCGGTAATAGCTGCTTGGTTGACTGCAGAGTAGCCACTTACGACTACACCATCCATCGCAATCTTTTGACCAGGTTTGACAATCATAATATCCCCAACAGCAATATCATCGACATGAATCATTATTTCTTGCCCATTACGTCTAACGAGTGCCTCTTTAGGAGCGATATCCATTAATGAACGAATCGATTGTCTTGCTCTGTCCATAGAGAATCGCTCAAGTGCTTCACTGATTGCAAAGAGAATAACAACAATGGCAACTTCTGCCCATTCTCCAATAATAGCACCACCTATAACAGCTACTGTCATAAGGGTTTTCATGTCAAATTCAAAGCGTAGTAAATTTTTCAAACCGACTTTAAAAAGTGACAACCCTCCAATAATCATGGATGCTAAAAACAATAAGGTAGTAACAATGTTCTCTTCTCCGTTCACAGACGAGGAAAGGTAACCAAAAGCAATCAATAAGGAAGCATAAAGTAGAGTACTATGCTTTTTATAAAACGGCACTTTTTCTTCTTTCGTATCTTCTTTTACCTCTTGTGAAACTTGGCGAGCCGATTTTTCAGGAGTCACTTTAAGATTTTCGAATGCACCGGCTTTTTCTAGTTCTTCAATTGTTGCATCACCGTAAACAGATATCTTAGATGCACCAAAATTTACTTTTGCATCCTGAACTCCTGGAAGCTGTTTTACGTTATTCTCAAATTTCCCAGCACAGTTTGCACATGTAAATCCTTCAACACGGTAAACATTTTTATCCTCTTTAACCTCTTGTTTAGCTTCCCGCCTTGGTTTTTCAGGAGCCACTTTAAGGTTCTCAAATGCACCAGCTTTTTCTAGTTCTTCAATCGTTGTATCACCGTAAACGGATATCTTAGATGCACCAAAATTCACTTTTGCATCTTGAACTCCTGGAAGTTTTTTAACATTTTTTTCAAACTTCCCTGCACAATTTGCGCATGTAAACCCCTGAACGCGATAAACATTTTTTTCAGCCTCTAATGCTTTTGCTTCAGACAATTTTTACAACCTCCTTCTGATGTGCAAATGCAACCTGTATTAGTTGCTTTACATGATCATCATCTAATGAATAGTAAACTAACTTACCTTCTTTTCGATATTTAGCTAATCCAAGATTTTTAAGTAACCTCAAATGATGAGATGTTGTGGCAGTTGTAGCACCAACAATATTTGCTACATCACATACACACAATTCATCTTCCAAAGAAAGAGTATACGCAATCTTAATCCTAGTATCATCCGATAAAGCTTTAAAAACTTTGGCTACATCCATAGGATTTTGTTGGAGTAGTTCATTTTTACCTCTTTTGACTTTTTCTTCATCTATACACGTAACTTCACATGCATCATATTGCAAATTTTTCACCTCATATCAATCAAATATTCATTTGAATATTATTATATGTGAACAAAAACAAATAGTCAAATATACGTTTGAATATAATTTGCATAAAAAGCAGGTTTTCTTTAGTTTGCAGTAATTAATTATTCTTATAACTAAATTTAATTTCCTTTTTATGTTGGATACACTAGAAATATTGTCAGGGTGCCAGTTTTAAAACTTGAAGAGTTTTTCAATATAAAAAGCCCAATTTATCTCTTTATTAGAGAAAAATAGGCTTTGCGGCTGACTCTCCATTAATTAAGGTGTCTTCCTTATAAAACAGACTTCTGTGATTAAGAAATCAACTTTTGTCATTTATCTTGTTCGGCAAAAGGCGTACTTAATAAGCTAATTATCTACGAAAATTTAGTGTAATTATAACTTTCGTTTAACATTCTTTATCACTACTTTGCTATGGGGAATACTTGGCATGCTCACCATGCTGTAACTTAAATCCTGGTTAGGAATTTCATATTCCATACGCTTGGCCAGATAATCAAGACTTACTTTCATGACTTCAATGGTGACCCACTCTCCAGCACAGCGATGACCCATAAAGTAATCACCACCACCCTGCGGAATGAAGCCAAATGGGCTTCCTTCCCATTTAGCAAACCGATCAGGACTGAACAAATCTGGGTTTTCCCAAATTTCAGGGTCATGATTTGTGCCATAAAGATCCAGTAAAGTTAATGTGCCTTCTTCAAATTTATAGCCGTTCCAGGTGAAATCTTTTTTTACCAATGCTACGACAAACGGAAAAAACGGATAAAAACGGCGAACTTCCTGTACAAACATCTGAGCATATTTTTCATCACGGGATTCAAGTTTCTCCCTTTCTTCCGGATAATGATACAATGCCAGCGCAGTGAAATTGATGAATATAGCGATCGCCACAATAGGTCTCAAGATATTGATCACTTCCACAGCAGCAGTCTCGGTATCCAAAAGATTCCCTTCTAAATCGCGATGCCAGGCAAATATATGTAAAGCTGTATCTTCTGGAGGATTTATTTCCTCATTACGCACCTTATCAACTAACTCACCAATCCAATTTTCTACTTTATTTCTTGCATTTCTCGCTAGCCAATGATTTGGACCAACGGCAGCCGGAGACTCGAACATCGCCGCCAAGTCTTTTGTCAATTCCTTAACATCGTCTTCTTCCAACGGGACACCTGCCCACTGGCAGGCTGTTCTGCATAGGATTTCTTTTACTTCTTCATAAAGAATAACTTCATCCATCTGTCCCCATTTATTTAGTGCTGTCTTCCACTGTATTTTTGTAATGTTTGTTAAGTTTTGAAGTCCTTTAGGAGACATGATGGACATAAACATTTCTTTCCGATGTTTGTGATCTTGTCCATCCAATGCCTGCACACCATTCTTCCCAAACAATGTTTGAACCGCCCGGTTCGGTGCTGCATCTTTCCTTTTGAATTTTTCAGTGTCATAAAAAACTTTCGCAGCTTCCTTTCCTACCATGCAAATCGCTTTCTTTCCTAGCAATCGGGTCTCAAATATATCAGAATTAAAACTTTTACGTCTGTTCAAAATGTACATGTATCCTTCTCTCATAAGGCTTAAGCTATGATCTATGCCCTCTTCCCGAGGCATTTGATTTGTATCTGCCATATCATTCATCTCCATTTTCATTAGTGATGTTTTTATTCTTTGTAACTTTTCCCTATTTACTCATAAAAAAACTTGAATCACATACCACATATTGAACATTATCAAGATAAAGAAAATGGCTGCCGACTTTGTCGACAGCCTGAGACCCTAATCCAAATTAGGGTCTTTTTATTTTTTTTGTTTATTCTGAGTGTGCCCTGTTTAAAATGTAGTAAAATCAATGGGTTGTTTCGACTGGAAGATCCTTTTATACTAAATTAACAGCAATCTATATTTGATTTTTTCATCATTTTCTTACAATCTTTCATTTTCATTTTTCCATTTTTTGTCATTTCACAACAATCCATTTGACAGTTCATTTCCTCACACATTTCCATACATTCTTTTTTTGATTGACAACAATCCATCTCTTCCGATTGTGCTGCATAAACAGAACCACTAAATGCCATCACTACTAAAAATGCTAAAGAAAATATTATTTTTCTCAACCCTTTTCCCCCTTATGTAAAAATGATTGATGTGTCCAATGGTATTATACTATACCGCTAATTAACACTCACTAGATTTCTAACACTACAAACATAAGAAACGAGAGCTTAGGATAACAAGCTCCCGTTTTAATAGAATTAGTAAGCTTTATATTGGTTGAACACCTGATCCACCACAACAACCACATCTTTTGCCACCATGACAACACGGACAACATCCACTTCCCTGACAATGAGGACATCCTCTCCCACTACAACAACAGCACATACCAGCACCACCACAATAACGACAACATCCTGCGCCTTGGCAGCAATGACATTTATGCATACATACACCTCCATAAGATAACCACGCATAGTATATATATTTACTTGGTGTCAAGTTTAAACATGCCTATCTAAATTAATAATTTAGTTATAATAAATACTCTATACATTTCTAGTTATCACCCCCTTAATCGCTAAGGGGGTTCAAATTGTCACAATTTATGGTCATTTAACATCTAATTTTTGATTTTTGGTGATGTTTTTCATAGTGACCCCTTATTCTTTAAATCGTTTCCGGACCCCATGACGGTAAGTTTCTCTTTAAAAAGAAAAGATATATCGTAATTCTTAGGAAGATCTTTCAATTGGCAGACGTTCTTGCATGTTTAGCTTAAATGTCCCATACGGGTTTACATGGGCATAGATTAATGGTGTTAAGGCTCTAAAATCCTCAGGAGTTAACTTTTGAAGAAGAGATTTATTTTGTTCCAAAAGTACCTCTTGAATCATCAGTGTATTAATTAACACCAAACAGTTTTGAAGAAGATGGAGAGCAAGTACAGCGACTTCTTGATCTTCCATTCGGTTTGTTTGAATTTCTCCTCCTTTTCCGTAAAAAATAAAGCTATTGGCTGAGTTCCAGTTTTCAACGACATTTAACCCTTCATGGATTTCTCTTCGGACTTCTTCTGATGATAAATACTCACAAAGGAAGATCGTTTTTAACACTTTTCCTAATTCGCTGAGTGCCCGATACGTTGGATGCCCACTATTACGAGTGAAACGCTTGAGAATCGCCTCTGTTTCAGCTGTACCCAATCGTAAAGCAGTTGTATATTTAATCATTTGATCATACTGTTGTTCAATTAAACTCCAATTAATCGCTCTTGTTAAAACAGGCTGTAAGTTTGGATATGAGTCTTGCATGCCTACATCTGGACGATACAGTTTTTGAGCATGAATGGCTTTAAATCTCGGCATTAGTTGGAATCCAAGCAAATGACAAAAAGCGAAGGCAACTTCACTTTGACCGTGTGTATCCACGTAGTTTTTTTCTACTTCCATATTTGTGCAATGACGAAGTAACCCTTCGATCATAGAAGCTACTTCTGATGAAGAACAGGATTTTAGTTGCGAATAAATACATGTAGAGTTCTTTTCCACGTGCCAATAAATCATTACTCCACGTCCCCTATATCGAATATGCCATTCAGTCAACAAGTTCTGATCCCAAGCCCCAAACTTTTTACTATCAGACGCACATGCAGTTGTTCCTTCACCCCATACTTCTGTTACACGAGCATCTAGAATGGCATTGGTTACCTTTGAAATGGCTTGCCGTAGGTTCTCTTTATGGATGAATTTCCGCCGTACATAGAGTAAGTCCTTGTAACTTCCCCCATGTTCACCAGCCGCAATTCGCTTTAATCCTGTGTTTGTTCCCAATCCATATAAGCAAAGAATAAGTCTTCGTTGCAGTGTTTCCTTATCAAGGATCTCACGATTACCTAGCGTTTGGAACACATCTGTCAGATGTACACGTAAATCTGCCTCTTTTAAAATATCCAAAAGATTGGTCATGGGCCAACGCTTCATGACCTCTGCCTTTACGAGATTTAGGTTAACCGGTTCAGCCTGTGCCTGTAAAGGTGACACAGAAATCCAGCCATTTCCCTTACTCAATATACGTACCTTGGAGTTATTTTTAACACTTCTATTTAATTTCTCGAGAGCCGTATTCATACTCTGTTTCAGTTCGTTAATAAGTGTTTGTACTTCAAGGGGCTTACAAAGCGCTTCATAATGTTTTTCTCTATTTTGTTCAAAATCTTTTGGTAAATCTTCCTCTGGGTTTCTATACCGATCAGCTCCGACTACCCATACTTCTTTACAACGTAATCGATCTCGCAGAGCTTGGAGTACACAGATTTCATAATTCATTCGGTTTACACGGTTTGTTTCTTTATCAATGACCGTATCAATCCAACCTGGCTTAACGATTCCTTCAATTGGGATATAATCTGTTTCATTATATGTATACTGATTGGTAAGCTTATATTGTGTAAGTAAATCAATTGCATCTATCACAGGTCGATGCACATCATTATTGGATTGAAATTCTAGAATATCAAGTAAAGCTGGAACCATTCTTCTGTAATGAGTACCGTAGGAGGATCTCATAACAGTATGTACTTTTTGTTTATAGGAGGGACCTGTATGTTTCATTTCCTTCACAATATCTTTTAATTTATCTTCGCCTACGACAGGAAATAAAACATCTCGCACAATACCGTCTGGTTGTTCCACTGCCTTTTCAGCCATGCGGAACAATACGTTTGTCTTCCCACTTACTTTACGAAAATCCCGTAAAAATTCTTTTTCTACTTTTCGTTCCGCCCGAGCACCGATTCGATGAACAATTTGGATAATGAGCTCAACTAAGTTATCCGTAATTTCTCTACCTCTACACCAAAAGAAAGCTGCCAATAAAGTATAACGGATCGGATCAGGATGCCTGCGCAACTCTCTAATATCTTCAGAAACAGCTCGCTGTCTGTACGTTCGGATCATCTTGGGTGAAACACCGTAGAATAAATTTGGTGGAAGCTGTATATCTCGTACTGTTCGTAGTTTTTCTATCTCTTGAAATAAACTGTCTAACCCGATTCTTCCAGGATCAGATACAAGCTCTCGGAAACTGAGAATGGTTTGATCTTTTTCTATCTGTTCTGTATGGGACCAAGTACGTATAAATGTATCTAACTTAGATTGAGAGTGATCAGAAAGTTTAGAGTAAATGGATTGAGAAATCCGGTCCTCATACTGATAAATGGCTGACTTGATGTTTCGATCTAAATGGTCATGAGCTGGGGGAACAATTTGTTGTTTTCTTAGGTGATGTAGTACATGTTTTCTTACTCTGTCTATTTGTAGCTCCTGCGGTAAGATGTTAGCCTGAAGCCAGGATTTTACTTGTTCCATATCAGTAAGGGTGCTGTCCCTAAATCCCATGTAATCGCGAATTTGAGCACGATGATATTTAATTGACCTTCCGTCCCAATCGTACGCTTGAAATAAATCCGCAGGTACATCTACTTGCTTGGCAATGTATTGAATAACATCTTTACTTATTTCCTGTTTCCCTTTTGGAAAACGTCCCTGATATTGAAAGAACTTTAGTAGAACGGCAAACCCCAGTCGTGTTCCTCCATATCTGTTTCCGAGTAAACGCATTTCTTCTGGAATAACGGTAAAATGTTCAATAAGTTCTTCTAAGTCCCAATTTTGCTTCACTTTGTTTTTCCTCCTTATCATACGTATCAGCAAAATCTTATAGGAATTCAGAATATAAAAAAAGTCCCTAGATTCAGGACTGAATCAATAAAAAGATTTACTTTGCCCCTGGTTGCACGAACGCTGGTACTGGGCCTTCTACAAGATAACTATTACCTTCGTATTCGTATGCGAATCGGTATTCTAACACTTTTTCACATTGAGGTTTTCCAGTATGCAATGTTGGCTCATATTTATAATGATTTAATTGAATCATCACAATATACTCCTTATTTTTAAAGAACTTTATTATTTACCAACACTCGTCTTAAATTTCTATTTAATTTATTTCAATATGCAATGTCACCGAAATCTTCTTCACTAATATCAAAGAACTCTTCAACGACTGCCATAGTCTTAATTAATTTTCCCGTCTTATATTTTTCTTTAAGTAAACCTTCAATTTGATTAAAAATCATGTTTCTTTGAACGAGAGATAATGAATTTTTCATTATCACATTTAAATAGAGATCACCAACTGAATTTTCGGCCACGAATATGTCACCTATCTTGTCGAAAGCATTCCAAAAAGATTGGGTAATTGTCCATACTTCTACATTGTTATTTACAACTGAAATATTCATAAATACATCTGGAAAAAGGAAGTGTGTATCTTCTATATTCGCTAATATTCCTCCCTCTTTATTTTGATTCGGTAAACTTATGTCTCTTCTATCCCGTTCATCTTGAAAGGCAAGTTGTACACCCAAAACGGTTGTATAAAATGCATAGTTCAATAAAGTAGGAAGAATATTTTCATATTCTATTACTAGTTTTGCAGTTAATTTTCTATGTGGTTCTGTAATTAATGTATCCTCTACATTTTCACCTAAGACCTGACGGAGCATATCAAAAGTTTGTTGTTTAAGGTTGGCATTACTTTGTTCAAATATTTCATCATCTTTAAATATCTCTTCTAGATTGTTTAATATTTCCATCCCAATAAAATATCCATTAAATAAAAGAGATTTTGATACTTTAAATAGATGATTCTCATATTCCTTAATTTTCTCTGCGTCCATAAATTGTTCAAGGTGTATACGCACATATTGGTTCAAAAGAAAAAAATCTTTGTTAAACTCTCCATTTGTTTGATAGTGTAACATCAACATTTCCTCTGTTTTTTGCTGAATTTCTTCTAAAGTTTTCATTTTTCTTTTCCTCCTTGGGATTCTTCATAAAAAGGATCTGATGGCTCATCAGTAATATATTTCCAAGCACCATCTTCTTTATAAATAGAAGTAATAAAATAATTAATTCCTTCTGTACTTAATACTTTGCGATAAAAGTACCCCTGTCTTTTAAATCTATCTAAGTTTACTACTGTAATATCATAAGACTCCCCTTTGACATTAGCTTGTAAATAGGAATCTTGTATTGATTTGAAAATATTTATGGCATCGTGTTTTTGTGGTAATTCTTCAACGGTCTGAATACTACCATAGTCTAAAATAAATTTGTAGAAGTCCTCAGGAGAAATTTGCAGAGATTGGAATTTGTATAAGATATCGGCTGCATACCTTGCAAACTCCTCTGGATCTTCATAAGAAGATTTTACTTCCACTTCTTTCTTATCTAGTATTTTGACAGATTCACCGTCCAATTCAGCAACAACCTCATCTAAAGGCCGTACCTGATCCTTATAGAATGATTCTAAGTCCTGGGATTTACTATCAGTTTCAGTTTCTTCATGTGTATCCTTTGTTTCATTTATTTTTTTCGCTTCCTTAACAAATGGATCATTACTACAACCTGAGAGTATGATAAAACCTGAGATCAAAAGTGAAGAGTAAAATGGTTTAAATCTCATAAAAAACTCCCTTCCTTTATTTCTTTTTTCTCTTGTTCTGTAAGAAAATCAACAAGTTCCGCTGTATGAATAGTCGAAGAATTTCTAAAAACATTCATAAAGAACTGTTTAACATTAAAAATTCTAATTCGATCCCCATGGAAAGAAACTGGGACATTGATGTTTTTATTTATACATAAGCACAAAGTTTTAAGATGATCCTTGTGAATGCTGGAGTGTATGCTAATATAATCCTGTTTTCGTTCCCCAAACAAAATAGCAGCAATTATGATAGCTTCCTTATCAATTAATGATGGATCAACACGATAACTAAATATCTTATGGTCTTTAATGTACCAATTGCTTAGGAAGAATCCTAAAGCATTACTATGAATAGTGAATTCTCCTTTTTTGAATTGCACTGACACGCTATTTTCTAATTTGTATTCTGCTAATAAGTTAGATAAATAAAGAATTTTTTTCTTATTAAATGGAACTTTAAGTTTTCGCGAACTTGATTGTATTTCTTTTTCTCCTTCACTTAAGAGGGACGCAGTAATAACTTTGTTAATAAAGCTGTTTTCCCTTTCCATTAATCAACTTCTCTCCCTAAAAAAAGAACCCAGAATAAACAGCTCTATTATAGAACTGTTTATTCTGGGTTCTTCCCATTGAATGATTTATTTAAATGTATTATAGCCTATAAAGTTATTATATTTCAACCTATTAATAATATTAGATTCTAATTAAGTTTTAGATGCTTTTCATACTCTTCGTTAACTTACTTAAATAGATAGAAACAGTTTGTTCTTCTATACCCATAATCAAAGCTATACGTTGGACTGCGAGTTTTTTATTAATATATAAATAGTAGCACAGAGCTTTTCTAATAGTTGTTAACTGCAGGTCTTGATTAATATCATAATCCTTTTGTATATTTTTTAAGTGATAGTGTATTCCCATAAAAGTAATAGGTATTATTCTATTATTTACTGAATCCGTATAAGTGAATAGATACTCTGACTCGTTTAGTAAATTATTATAATAAAACTCAAGAAAAATACTTGCATCAATGTTATCCAATGTAATGACTCTATTGGAAAGATTAATCTTAATTCTATCATCGATTATAGAAACATCATCCTTTTTAAACTTAAATTCGGAGGCTTTTAATCCTTCCATAGCAAGTATAAACAATGCTTTTCGCTTTGCTGTATAATTGGTATTTGCTATTACAAGTTCCTTTACCTTAAGTAAATCTTCATAAAACAAACTAATATCCAGGTGTTTTTGTACCTTTAGTCTTTTTATTTTTGCTGCTGGATCAATAGGTACTTTGTTTCTTTCCCATAAATAATCAAAATAGGATTTTAAAATGGCCAACTCTTTATTAATTGTGGAGATTGCCTTCTGATTATCTCCCTGAGTTGAAAGATAGTCTCTTATATCTTTAGATTTGATTTCATATAATTCTATTTTCTTTTTATAGAGTTGTCTTAGGAATGAGAAGAATTGATTTAAAACAAGTTCATAACTCGCTATAGTAGTTTCACTATAATTCTTTTCTTCTAAAAACGAAATAAAACCATCATACTTCATCTTCTATCCCCCTTTTAAAAACTATATAGTAATTTCAACTTATAATCTCTACTTCGAGAATTTTATTTACTTAGTCCTTAGTATATTTTAGTATAAATTATGGATAGTAATATGTCATTTTAATCTAACGTTTTTAAAAGGGAAATACCCATTAATGATGTGTATTGGTTATTTATTTTAAAAAGCTTAGAGTATATATGTACTCTAACGTAATTGTTAAAAGATAATATGTCATTAAGGGGTATCCGACAAAGTAAAAATGGACCACCTATAGTAAGTCAGTCCATACGGCATCGACTTTTTAATTTGACTTGAAAAAAACCAAGAAACCGTCTTTTGCTTTTAGCAAGACGACTTCTTGGTTTTTGATACAAAATAAGGGAAATTGGTATGAAATTGATTCAATTGAGTGTATTTTTATAGTGAATTTCTTATAGTTCCAGTTGTTTTTGACGCAGTACCTGAGATTATTTCGATCCTATACTCCTTACCTTTTTCCATCCAATAATCTTGCGTAGCTTCGCCACCCTCTTCGAACAATTGTAAACCAGCAGATCCACCCATAGTTACCCAATTATTTCCGATCTTTTCTTGCACCCATAAACCTGCAACCCCAGTAGAATAAAGCTTTTTTTTACCATACTGACCTTTACCAACCACAGATCCTGACACCGCTTTCCATTCAGGCGGACTTATAGTAACACTTGATGAATCTGCAGCATATGCAGTTAAATTCACATATGGAGTAGATAGTTCGTTACTTGCTGAAGTTAGTTGGCTTTCAGTATTTCCTGATGCCGCAAAAGTTGGAATAGCAGAACCACCTACAATAGCTATTGCTACAGTAGCACTCAGAACTAGTTTCTTAATTTTCATTTTTGGGAACACTCCTTTTTAATATTTTTATAACTGTTAGTTACAATGTACTTATTCTATTTTTGGTATTAAATACCTTTTGAAAAATGTTAATTATTTGGAAAAAATGTAAAATGAGTAGATATTACTATGATTTTATGAAAATTAAAAAAGAAGGTTATCGGTTCTCGCGCCAAAATTTAGAAAGGCTAAGTCCTATCAGAAGATAATCCATACAGCCAATTCTTAATTACTATTACATAACGATTAACAAAGAAATTATTATAAACAAATCAATAAAAAAAGACTAAGTACAATTAACTTAGCCTTTTTTATTTAAAAGTACCCTTTATATGCTTACTAGTATTGATCCAACTAGAGTAAAAATAGATACTATTACAATTGTATTTAAAATAATGTTTTCAGATTTTTTTGTTTTAAGTAAAAACATTAAAACCACCTCAGTTCATTTATATACCATTATTATAAAACAATATGACAGAATATTCAATCTATTATATTGTTCTCTAAAGGATTATTTAGAAAGTTTTGAACCGAGTATTTCCCCTCTTCAAGAATTCTTTCCTGTTCCCTTAGAGCTAGTTCATATTTTTGCTCCATTTCAGCTATTTCTTCTTGTATACTATTCAATTCTTTATAATAGCCATCAATCTTTTCTTTTAATAACTCAGTCTTACTTTGAACAGCAGCTTCTTGCTTTTCTTTAAGTTGTTTATCTACTTCTATATTAATAAGTTCTTCTTTAGAATCATTTTTAAATCTACTAAAAAAACCTTTTGGTTTTTTCTTTAATGAGGCAACTAAAATTTGGTCTTGCCTTTCCAAGAGATAATTGCTCATAGAATCATTTTTAAGTTCAGTAACCTCGGATTTAGCATCAGCAATTTTTCTATCAATGTTTACTGACTCAATTCTTAAATTACTCAACTTTTTTTCATAAGATAATAACAAAACCGTTTGCTGCTGCATTTTTACTAACAACTGATTATTAAACTTATAAGAAGCTTCAACAAATTGAGATAACTTTTTAAGATCGTCATATAAAGGTGTATTTTTACTAGAAGGAACAGTTGTAGTTTTATGACCTAACTCAGTTAGTATTTCAGTTGTAGACAACCCCCCTATATCTATTAATATAGAGACTAAATGAATTTTAAAGATAGTATAATAACTTAATTTATAATATCTCCCTTGTTTTTCCGGCTTTATATAAATATCACTTAGCTCATGTCTTAAGTAATATCTTATAGTTGCATCAGCACGTCCAATAAATTTACTTGCTTCTACAGTATCGTAAGTTCGCTCATTACTCATACTTAAAATTTTTTCAGTCCAAATGTAATCTTCTAATTCACGAATAATAGCAACATTATAAAGAGGATCAAGTTTAAATTCATCTTCTAATAATTCTCTCATAGAAATTTCACTCATTCACCGCACCTCCTACCACTTTTATTGTCAAAAATGACACTTTACAATTGATTTTACACGGAAAGAACCAAAAAATCAAAGGAAGTAAACGACATTTTTACATACCATCAATGCAAATTATCCTTACATTAATCATCACCTTACAACAACTCTACATAAACTTTATAAAAAACTTTTGTAAGCATTACGTAAAATAAATATTATGTTACATAAATTTTATATCATAAATACGTAAGACTTACATAAGTACATAAGATTAATATATAAATTACATCATTATTACGTAGTATTTTCATTGGTAAATCTCATAGAGTTCGTTAATTCCATGTTAATATACACTTTATCTATAAAATTCAACGTAAACATCACATAAAACAACCATTTACATAAACTTTCTCTTATAATGAATGCGCTTTCCGAAAGAATTTAAGCGAATAGGGGAAACAAATAGATTATAATAGCATTATTGACTATAAATTAAGGAAGTAATGAGATGAATAATTATTTAACGAAAGAAGAAATTGATATAAATAAAATCTATGATTATAATTTATATCCTGACAGGATTAGTGGTAGATGCGACAATTGTAATATGGCACATTTTAAAAGTTCTATATCGAAGGGGAAACTACTTAGGGAATGCCGGAATTGTTCCATGAAAAAAAGTATCTAAGTCAAAAAAAAGCAAAGAATAGGGCGATTCTTTGCTTTTTTTATCTTATTTTAATTCATTCTCATTTATTTGTTGTAAAATATCATCAATATCTATATCCTCATCATCCTTAGAAGATGCTACTTCTCCAACCGATTCTTCAAAAAGATCTTCCACTCCTAGTTCTGCAGCCAGTTCAGAAAGATCAAAATCATCCTCTTCGTTAGTTTCACTAATTTGCTCAATGCCTTGGGACATATAGGTTATTTGTTTTTGTCTTTCTTTAAATTCGTTATATTCTTCCACTAATCCCTTAGCCAATCGCTTAGGAAATGCCTCCGCTTTAAAAAATGTATAAACAGTTACAGAAAAATCATTTTGTTCTTCAATATACCCAGAAAAAACAGTACCGTTTAGGGGTAATTTATTAATAATTTCATTTCTAGCATCATCAATAAAAGAACTACCAACTTTTAATTTTGAATCAATAATAGCTAAAATCCCTATATGGTGAATTTTGGCCATTTGATTTGTCTCTGGATTAATCAATTCTATAGGATCGTGAAAGCTATTTTTATCGAGAGACTCAGAAAACATTTTATTAATATCATGACCATTTTTTATTTCAGAAGCAGGTTTAGTTACCTTACTTATGAATAAACAACCTTGATGCTCTAAAATTGTTCTTCTAAAATCAGCACTATCAAAAGTAACCGAGGTTCCACCACCAGTAGTAGCAGTATTTAGTTCATGAAACTCTTCAACTAGTTTAATATTTGCATAGTCTCGGTAATTTTCAATTCCTTTTCTCTCATTTTCTAGTAAACTATTGAACTCTTCATACATTAGTTGGTTATCAGGATAGACTACAAATGCTACACCTTTATTAGGGTTTTTGGCAATATCATCAATTTTTTTAGTGAAATTATTTACTTGTCTTAATACATCAGGACCATCCGCTCTAGTAGGGATAGTAGCCACTACACCAATCTTTGTAAATCGCTTACGAGCAATTTTAGTAGCCTCAATTAAGTATTTTTTTGGCTCTTTTTTTATCTCATCTATACCATATTTTTCTTTTAATTTATTAAACTCTTCTTGAATTTTAGGTTTATTGTTATATTCATAAAATTCTTCAATTGCCTTTACGATAGTAGAGGTACCCGTTCCGCCACCTAGACCAGCAAAAAACATTACTAAGTCGTCAGTCGGTCTAACTCTATCTTTTATGAAACTTTTTAGTTGCTCTTTAACTTTTTCATTTGTTTCTAAAATTTGCATTGCCTCTTCAGGATTCTTACCTAAACCACCCAGCTCTAGACTCTCTCTATTATTGGGAGTGATGTGCTTTAATCCCGCTAAATCACCATCATTACTGTTTAATGCTAGACAATTATATACAGAAGTACCATCAGCATTTTTTATAGCTGCAAATTGATCTGCCATTCTTGAACCGGCTTGTCCAAACCCAACCATAGTAATGTTAATAGCAGGTTTATTTTTTGTGAATGTTTTAGCCATTATTTTCATCTCCTTATTTACTAATAATCTTCTTCATCCATAAAGTCTTTGAATTACTTGTTTGCCGCGAATAGTTAAAAACAAATGCTTATATGGTGGAACAGCTTTATAATATATCAACGACATTGCTAACAAACGCTCAACTATTTTTTCCGCTTGTTTTCTATGTATGTAATCATCCTTGCAAACAAATGAATAACGTTTATTTTTTTCAACTCTATGTTTTCGTTCTACCTGTACTTTTTCAGATATTTCTCCAACTGTTACAATACTGTCCTTTTCGTTCTTTGCAATAAAGAGAAATACTTTTTTTAATACTGTGTCATTAGATATTAAATCGGTGAATAAATCTAATGTTTCTGGATCAAATTTTGTATTTTTATATTTTTGATGAAGCTCTAAGTCCAATATTATCCTCCTTTACTAAGATATTCTTATAATTTAAATATATAATAACCAATTAAAGTTACTAATTCAAGTGTCTACACTTTTAATAAATAAAATATCATATGAAATATATCTCACAAACCCAATAATATCAACGATTTACTCATAGTTACTAAAATAAGTTACTTTATGGATCGATTATAAGTTATCTCACTTAATTTTCAGTAATTATTGCTTAGAAAAATAAATTTAATTTATCTAAAAGTCACAAATTAGTATTTTTAGTTATTTCGCTATCATTTGAAGGTATTTTTTTATATTAAATAATTAATATAGTAACTATATTTAGTTACTATATTAAAAACCTTATATACCTTGATATTTTTTATATATTACAGTTCCATAAATAAGTAGCAAATGATATGGTTACCACTATTAGTTACTACTTATTTAATTTGTTTTTTCATAGTGGTTTTACATCTAAATTATATAAGCACTGCAAATAGCATTCATATAAACCAATGTTTTACGTAACTCTTACATCAACTCAATAAACACTTTCCTTACTCTAAACATACTTTTTACATTAATCAAACATAAACGAGAGATTAACATGGCTTCTTCTAAAAAGAAGACTTATAAGTCAGTTTATTCGCAATTAGATTACTAACTCGAATATAGATGACTCCCATTTTCATTGTCCTTCACCTATAAAATTTAGATGAAACAGTTCATATTTTATTCACTTTTTTATACACTCGTGATTTTATAAAAAATGCTGACTTTTTTAATTAATTCCAACTGCTTACGGATATCCTATTACGGATAAGGTTATTTGTCCGTGAGCGGACATCCTTAACAGAGGATGATGTTAACCCTTGATAAACTTATATTTTTTTATGTTTTCAAACCCCAACTTCATATGTTTTTAGAGTTAGAAAACACACATCATTTTATGTTTTTTGTACTCTAATCAAAATTTATTTTTTACAGTAGTTTTCTCGAGTGTTTTTACTAGTGATTAGTATGCCTAATGAATGAATAATACTAATATTTATGCATAAAACTCTAGTTGTTAGGATCATCCCAAAATGATATACTAGTCACAGTTTAATAATACAAAGGGAAAAACCCTCAAAATGATGAAGATTGATTCTTCACTATTTTGGGGGTTTTTCTGATTTAAGGAGGAGGAAATTTGGAATCAGCCAGAGTATGGTATGGATTTGATAATGAACATGAAAAAAGAAAAGGAGCCTGGATAAATTTAACTGATTTGGAGCTATTATCACTTATTTGGACTAACCGTTATTTAACTAATAAGCAATTAACCAAATATGGTAATCAATTATTTGGATATAAAGGGGATTCTATTCAAAAGAAATTAAAGAGGTGGTCAAATTACGCTATTGTAAAAATAGAATATCAGTCCGTTCTAAATAAACCACCTATATCATGTTATTACTTAGGAAAGAATGGTATAAACATTTTAAAACAAGAAGGAATTATTAAGGAAGAAGAAAAAGCTATAAATATCAATAATTACATTAGAAACTCTTCTCATTATTTAGGAATTCAAGATGTGGTTATAGATACTCTCATAGCTTTAAAAACAAATAGGAAAAACATAATTTCAATACATCCCAACAAAGATACCTACAAAAATGAAGTTGGTGAACCATTTATTGTCCCTGATTGGGTATTTAGAAAAGGTAGTCGCACTCTAAATATTGAATATGACACAGGTTTACAGACAATGACAAAAATCAAAGAAAAAATAAGAAATTACATCAAATTAAGTAAACACAAACCTGAGGAAGAACATTATGTATTAATATCAGTTGCAGATAACAGCAATATCTATACAGTAAAGTATTATGATGATAGAAGAACTAGGGTTTTAAATATAAAAGACACCATAATTCATAAAGGCGCTGATAAGATCTCTAACCTTCACTTTTATGTTACTACAGCTAGTCGCTCACCAATTATTACAAACAATATATTAAAAGGAATTTATCCATTTGATAAATCTACTTTTAAGTCTGAACAAGAACTTTTTGAACTATCAATGGAAATAAGCAATTCTAATTATCAATTGGTGCCTCTTCCAAAAAAGGAAATATTTCATAATGATAGTTATAACATTGGAGAGATAGCACAATATGAATTGATTCATAAAGAAAGAACCAATTCAAAACAAGTTTTAGTTTTGAATATAGTGGAAGAGGCAAGTGTTGCTGCATTAAACAAAATAAATTTTTTAGAAGAAGAGAACAAAAATAATAAATTTAAACAAGAGGTTTCACACCTTCTTATTGTTTATCAGAGTAGATCAGAACTAGAAAATGACATTGTAATGAAAAATTATGAAACACTAAAATTTACAGATACTAAAAATTGGCCATTACTTCTCCAAGGAGAAAAGCAGCTAACATTGGAGAAGAAAAAGGGGGGCAGAGTACTTGAAAGAACTAAAGGTTCATCCTAAGCTCCCTGGGATCACTATTTTAGTTACTGGGTTAGTCTCTGTTTTTTTATCAGTTAGAAGTATTTGTAACTATCTTTTCTTAGTTATTGGGCAGTTTTACAATAGTGTTCCTAGCTTCGTTTTATTTGGTAACAGCTTAAGTCCAGGCTTAATTGGTTTTCTTACATGTACAGTCTTCTTGATTATCTCTTGGTTAGTAAGTACAAAATATGAAAAAACACAAAAAAAGTTGTGGAGAAGCCTATGGTTTTGGAATATGTTCATTGGAATAACAGCCTATTATATGTGGTTAATCACAGCACCTGTTTATAATACGCTCATTCCTTACCTAGGAAATCTTATCAATAGCATACATGTAGATAATATTTGGTTTAATGTAGCTGTTGGGGATATTAACACTTTGTTTTACACCTTAGTTTTTACTCCCTCAATAGTTACAAGTATTATTTTAATTTGGTTGGGTGGACAATATTCCCAATACTCTAAACAAATTAAAGAAGCATTTGAAAAATTTGAATTTAAAAATGTATATTTACAAAAATGGTTTAGAAATAGTAAAGAAGAGGTTTGGCCAGACGTTGTTCTAGGTCCCGATTCTCAAACTAAAGAACTTATTATTCAACCTGGTAAAGATAGATCATTACATAATGGCATATTCGGACCACCAGGAACAGGAAAAACATCAGCATTAATATTACCTATCATTAATCAGGATTTGCACTGGCTAACAAAGTTTATCAATGTATTTCCTAAAGTCTCTAAATTATCCAATTATAAAACGGAGGAAATAAGAGGAACATATTTAAGTAGTATTAGTATAATTGAACCATCTAACGATTTGTGTCAGAAAGCATTTCAATTAGTTAAAGCTCATGATATACCTGAAGAGGCTGTATTCTATATTGACCCTACGAACCCCAATACACCATCTATTAATCCCATGCAAGGACCAGTTGACCAGGTAGCCGAAGCATTTGCAATGGTAATGGATGGAATTCAAGAAGGGGGAACAGGAAACTTTTTCTTTCAACAAAGTCAAAGAAACCACTTAAAAAACTATATTTATCTATTAAAATTACACGACCCGTCTACAGAGGCACAATTTGATACTTTATTAAAAATGTACAATGATCCTCAAATTGTTAGGCATATGCATTTAAAGTTAAAGGAAACTATCCCTAAAGATTATCACCTTATTAAAGATAGGGATGAACGAAACCATTGGGATATCGTAAAACAAATTGATAATTGGTTTAACATGAACCATATTCCTAAAACTAGTCGAAATGGAGCTAATGAACAAGTTAAAGAAGGCGAATACTATGGGGAAACAGCTTATTTTGACGCACAAGGAGAATATGTTCAGGGGCTAAGAAACGTTCTAAATGATATAGGAGCAAATAAACTGATAAGACGCGTACTATTTGATAAATCAGAGTTTTCTTTTGACGAGCACTTAAATAGAGGCGGTATATTATTAGTCAATACGGCAAAAGATGATTTAGGAGGTCTTTCTAACGTTTTAGGGAAGTTTGTTTTGCTAAGCCTACAGAATGCTGTATATAGGAGAACACCTCTAACTAGTACTTTTGCACATATAATCATCGATGAATTTCCAGACTATATTTATTTACCATTTAAAGAATTTATATCGCAAGCTAGAAAATATAAAGCTATTATTACTGTTGCAGCACAAACAGTAGCTCAATTGGCAGACAAATACGGAGAAATGTACATGCATACTTTGTTAACTGGTTTTAGACACAAAATGGTTTATGGAGATATCTCTTATTTTGACGCACAATTATTCTCAAAATTATTAGGAGAAGAGGATAGTTATGAAGAAGGGAAAAACGAACAGACTGTTAGCCCTCTTCAAGAAGAACCTGTTATGCGATCCGGTAGTAGCTATCAACAAAAAACAGATGTCATTCTAACACCAAATAAGTTAATTTTTCAGGAGCCATTCCAAGCTGCTGTGAAAATAGTTGTTAATAATAAACCGATACCTGTAAGGCAGATTGATGCAAACTTTGTTCCAAAGGCTGAATTTAAAGAAGCGAAAGTAAAAGTAATCCAGGAAAGTGCTAGTATTTGGTTAGAGTCAAAATCCTTAAATACGGAATTGTTTCACGAAACAGATAAAGCGCTATCCGAAATAATTGATATACCACTTCAAGAGGAAGAACCATTAATAGGAATTCCTCTTCCAGAAAAAGATGCTGTAGAGGATATAGAATTAGAATTAGTTGAATTTGATAGATACCCCGATAAATATTTATCTAAAAAAGAGATAAAAGAAGAAGCATATAAAACGAAGCCTATATCACAAAAAAGAACTTCTTTAGGCGAAAAAGCAATTAACATAAATGATGAGGTGGTTGACCTTGATGTATCAAGACTATTTTCAAAAAATATACCACCTTCGAATGAATTAGCTAATCAATCAGTATCAGAATTAGATGAAAAAGAAGAATCATTCTATAATGATTTAATAAAAGAAATTGATGATACTACAAAAGAGGGGAAGGTTGAGAAAAAGGAAGAAGGAAAATCTAGTCCTTTTGACTTTATTACTCCATTTTCTGATAAAAGTTAAATATATATCCTAGGTAATTTTCAGTAAGTATTGAAAAAATTAAAAATATAGGTTAAAATTCCAATAAGTTAGTAAACATAAAAAACAAATAATAAAATTAAATATTTAATGGGAACGACCCAAGACGAAGTAGTTTGAATAACTGCTTTTGTTTTGGGTCGTTTTTTATGTTTACAGTAAATTCACTATTAGGAGGGAAAATGATGGCTGAAACACTAAAAACATCATGGGTTAATGACAACCAATTAAATGAACTAGCAAAGATTAAGCGAGATAGAACTATAATTAAAGGAGCTGTAACTGCAGTATCAACAAGGGAAACCAAAGTATTAGAAGATGGAAAATATGTAAAAAAACAGATGGAAGTAGCAACATTTCTCTTAGAAGGTACAAACATTACAGCATATTGCCCAAGCAACGAATTTTCTGATCATGATTTCCGTTCATTAAACGGTTTTACAGGATCAATTCAAGAAGTGATTGTAGACCAAATAGACATTGAAGACAATATTGTATTGGTATCAGTTAGGAAAGCGGATGATATCAGAAAAGCGGAATTCATGAAACAATTAGTAACACTAGAAGCTGAAGATTCCTTAAAGTCAACAATTTTTGACGGTGTAGTAAGAGGTTATAATCCAAACACGAGGAAGGTTTTTGTCCGTATTAATGGTGCAGATTGCTTTATGAACGCTAGACATTGGAGCTGGGAAAATGGAAATATTCAGCATGAAATTAATCGAGGAGAAACAATACAAGTAAAAGTTTTGAGATTTGATAAAGAAAATAATCTTATTCAAGTTAGCAGAAGGGATACTCAAGATGATCCATTTAAAAAATTAATCGAACTTTATAATCAAAACAGTACAGTCGCTGGTAAAGTAACGAATCTAGACCCCATACATGGAATATTTGTTAAATTAGATGCAGGATTAGAAGTTAAAGGGATCCGTCCCCGTCACTTGCCAGAGCCAGTAGTTGGAGATATTGTTTCTTGCACTATCCGCTCCATCGATAAAGATAAAAGACATGCCAAAGTAACTATTACGGGGTATCCAAGGGGTAAAAAGAAAATCAAAGATGTCGCTTCATTCCTCTTTGAATAATGAATATTTCTGAACAAAATAACTTAGTAATGGACGATTTCCCTGTTTTCACCACAAGAAATGGTGAAATCCCTTTCTGGGACCATCCACTACTTAAAAGTAGTTATGTAAAACCTTCGAAATATTACCCATATACAGGGATAGAAGGTGCTATGACACTATTAAACAGAAAAATTATTGATGAAGCGGATTTTACCCTTATTAAAGTTCTAGGTGACGCTGTTTGTGCAAATGAGGACCAAATTAGTAGATATATGTCTTCTCTAATGAGTAGGTCAGAAACCTCTAAGCGTTTAGATCGATTGAGAACCAATGGTGTTGTAGATAGATGGAAAGTTAGAATACGGGGTGATGAAGAAACACGACCTCCCGCTCCCTTTACATTAGGGGTAGCGGGTTATAGGCTACTAAAACATTATTATAGCGATCAGTTCTTTATGGCCCCTGATAGATGGGATAATTATGGTGTAGGTGGATTAAAACGATATGTATCAATGAATGAGCTTCGCTGCCAATTCATAGAAAAGAAAGTTGTTTCTAAATGGAAATGGAATGCTCGTCTAGCAAATAATGCTCGGTATAAGTTCCCAATGAGTGCAGCAGAAGTAAAAACCCCTAATGGGAATATTAACTTTCTTATTGACAGAGCACAAATGAACCAAAACTTTATTGGTTATTTCAGAGATAAGTTTGAGAATTGGAAATATGTCTATAATAAATATGGTAATTTACCAATTTCAGATTTTCCTGAAAATCCGCAAATCGTAATTATATATACATCTACCATATCTATTGCTGAAGCAATTCATAAAGAACTGTTATTAGATACATTACCATTTAATATTCTTTTCTTAGTTGAAGAATTAATAAATGAAAATTTAGAGAGTGCCTATTATCAACCACTGAAACATCAAAAATTACAAAGAATAAATGTTCATTTGCAGGGGAATTATTAATTAAATTTCCCTGTAATTATATATCATTATTAAAATGCTGTAAGTATCATAAAAGAACAAATTACCTTAAAAGAGATGAACTTTTAATTATGTATAGCGGCCCTTATCCAGAACCGCTATTTTTTTATTTTTACTTTCTTAACTGCTGCTGATTTTTTCCCTAGCTCTCCAAACTGTTTTAAAACTTCCTTAGATACAGGACTAATTACAGTGTTTTTTTTTGCCATATAAAAAGCTCCTTTTATATAAAATTATTCGTCTATTTAAAGTTTGTCCAAAATTCTAGTTTCTATACGTTCTAAACCTCTCCTCCTCCTCATACTCTATCAATATAACAATTTGGCATACTGACACTGAGATAAAGTAGGGCAAAACAAAAAAAGAAGAGGGGGAAGAGAGGGCTATGGATGGAAGGAAGCCATTAAATCCTATTTTTAACAACAATCATAAAAAGAAAGAAGATCCATTACTAATAAGGAATGTTCGGAAAATACCAATAACAAAAGATGAGGGACGCAAAACGAGGATAGATAAAAAAAAGGATGTTAAGATTCCTCTTTCAGATGAAGAAAGAAAACTCATTAAAAGATTGGCAAATAGGAGAGGACTACAACCAACACCTTTTTGTTCACTCTTAGTAAAAAAAGCTCTAACAGAATATAAAGATGCCCAAATTTTTGATGACTCCTATGACCCAAAAGGCAAGCCTTATCCTGCTAAATTAGAAGTTTACTATCATGACCTACTCTTTGATAAGACAGTTGAATGGGATTGTAGCCTTAAAGAAGCAGCATACCGCCTATTGAAATTCATGTTAATAAAAGAAAGAGATGGTCATTTATATGGCTAAATCAAATAAACCAATATATCCTGTTTATGAAGAGGAACTTAATGAGTTATCGTATCGACCAGATGGATTTTTTGACAGATTATTAAACTTTTCATTAAATAAATTAACTAACCCAGTTAAACTTCCTTATTCCTTTTTCATCCCTGTTTCTGAATATTTGAGAGGGGAGTTATTTTGTGAAGATGTCGCGGAGGCAATGGGAAATTATGAATTTACCCAACGAGATCTTATAAGTATTTTAGTCGATGACTTTCTATTTCAAGTTAAAGATAGGAACAATCCTTACGACTTATATCATGAATTAAAACAGAGAAATGATTATTTTGTAAAAATATATAGTTATTCGGAAGATAAGCATCAACCTCTTACTTTTGCTAAACCAAATAAAACAACCAAAACAAAACAGATTAAATGTTCACTAAGAAGAAAAGTAGCACTTAGATTGGAGGTAATGCTATCTGATATTACAGATGTTGAACCAGAAAATGAATTTGTAGTAGAGGATATATTAAGATTACTATATCGTGATTTTATACAACAGTATAAGAAAGGTAACTTAGGAAACGTAATACCAGGTATAATTAGAAGATTGAATGCTGATAAATAAAAAGAAAAATCAGAATGGACTAACTACTTTGTTTTGCCTTACACTGATTGCAACAGTAAGGCAAAATAAACTTTCAAGATTGAAATCCTAGTAATACATGTTTATTTATAGAAAAATTATTATAATCGATATTTTGAAGGACCTATAATGAACGTCCTATGCTATTGTGTGTATTAATGACTATTGACTATAATGACGAACAAGTTAGTCTAAGAACTACATTTTATTACCAGTTAAAGACTTAAATAATTTCCCCTCAATTTCTCAAAATTTATCCCCACCTATTATCAATTATCCAACCTAAAATATTGATAATTTTCAAAAAAAATTGAAAAAACAACAAAATTTCTATATAATGGAATAGTTAGCAATAAATTTACAGTATAGAAAGGGGGGGAAATATGTCTATTAGAAAAAGATTATTTCAGTTATTATTAGTAGATTTTGTTTATTTATTGATCTATTTTATTTACATTATAAGTCCAATATATCCTGGATATTATTTATTAGGAATTATAAATATTGTCTGCTTAATAATTGGTCTAGTTTTATTTCTTATGTATTTAAAAAATGCCATAACTATAAAGAAATTTAAAAGTGTAGATATATTTTTGACTATTGGGTACTTAATTTCAATTTTTATTATGTCTTATACTTTTATTGTCTGGTTACTTTTTAGTCCAGATTGGTTCAATGGTTAGTAATCTTAAAAAATAATTTAATAGTGAGGTAATAAAGTTATGAAGAGTAATAGAATTTTTTTAACTAAATTTATAATTGTTATAGCTTGTTTATTTATTCTTACACCTACTAATATTTATGCTGCTGAACCTGACTCTTCAAATGGTGTTTTAAATGAAATTAATAATTCTATAGAAGACATATATAATGATTCAATTGATTTAAATGTTACAGCCGTTTCTTCTGATGAAGATGCTTATACACTACTTCTTAAACATAAAGATCTAGTTTCATTAAATTCCGATAAAACACTCAATGTTAATTATAATAGTTTTGTAGATGCTGAAAAATTATCGGAGAATGATCTTAATACTTTAAAGAATTTTATTGAAAAAATAAATGTACTAATTACTGAAAAAGCAATTACCGTAGACAAAGATCTTTTAATTAACTATGTTACAGATGTACCTAGGGAAATTGTTATAAGACCTATGGCGCAAATTATTAGTATTATGTCTTCAACTAGAAGTCATGCAAAATCACTTAAAAAAGTATATGACAATGCTGTATTTGGAACTAGACATCTAGTTGCTGGTTCATATTTCGCACAAAGAGTTAAACCCGGTGGAGTATGGGATTATAAAGTTCAATTAGGAACAACAACAAAGTATACAGTTTCAGATTTAAATAAATCTTTAATGACAGGTGAAGCAATTGGTAATTTTCATTATGGGTATGTTGGAAGATCTATTTTTAGTGCTACAACTTTAAAGTCTGCAGCTGGGTTAGTACAAATCGGTGTTGGAACTTCTGACATAAAATTTTACAAGAGTTTTTTCGATGATCCAAAAGATCAAGCACAAATTCAAAAAGGGATAGATAAATATAATTCTGAACATTAGAATACACTTGGAACTTTTATAAGATAAAATAATTGATTAAACAGAATAAACAGAGATACCTGTAGTTAGGACATTTTAAAAAGAATGCTAACTACAGGTATTTTTATATACATATCTATTATATTAATTAATCTTATATTTGTAATTTAACAGGTATATTTAGAATATTTCAAAATATATTATGTTAAAACAACTAATAATCTCTTATTTATTGTTAAGGAGCATTTTCTAGCTTTTTCAATATCAACTTCTAATACTTTTTTCTTATTCTTTGTAAGAGACTCCTTAAAAGAAGCTAAATATAACTTTTCATATGTAACAGAAATTGATTTAAGCGATAATTAAATTTTTCAATACTTTTTGTTAATAATTAACTTGAATGTGGAGTAGTAACATGATACTATAATTTTAAAGATTGAATCGTCGTCAATCTTTCTCTTTTAAATGTAAATGTCTTCTAGGATTCTAGAAGACTTTCATACCGAAAATACGCAAATTAATATAATGACTAACGGGAAGCACCCGAATGTAAGACAATTCTTTGTAATTGCCTTGTGTTCGGGTGTTTTTTTGTTTTAAAGGAGTTTTAGTATGACAAAGAAGGTTCTTATAGCGGTAGGTGATAAAACCTATACCAAGATTTTAATTGAGACCTTTTCAAAGTATCCTGAAGATTTCACTTTAAGTAAACAAGAAATTTTACATCGAAAATATCTCTATGAAATTGTTAAAGAAGAAACTCCTTCAATACTAATTGTGCATGATACTTATTTAGAATCCATGCAAGAAAATCAAAAAGATAAAGATATTGAGCTGTTAAGTATTATAAAACAACTCCGACTTGATTTCGACGACGCATTAAGAATTGTTTTCCTATGCGAACGATCAAGCAATGATCCGCTTCTTTCTCGACTAGTTAGTATGGGAGTACTTGATATATTCAATACCCAAAGAATAGATATTGAACAATTTATAAACCAGTTAAAAGGGAAAGTCTCATTCGCAGAAGTAGCACGTTTTATCAATAACTCTCTTAGTATCGATGGTGAAGTGATTCCCTCTCTACTGGAAGAAGATTCGGAAGAGGAATCTGTTAACGAAAATGAGAACGGTAAAACACACAAAGAAAAAAACACTAAAGAAAAAACTATCGTACAAAGAATCGTTCAAAAAAATGTCATAAAAAGGGAATACTCAATTCACGTACATAATGCACCCAGTGAAAAAGTAGTAGGTGTTCCAGTTAGGAAGAAAACTATCCTTGTAGGTAGCTTTTACCAACGCAATGGTACAACATTTATTTCACATATATTAGCTCGTAGCATAGCAAATTACCAAGTTAGCACATTATATGTGGAAGATCCCTTGCTAAATCCCTATACATATGACCGTTTTTATGGCCATGAATTTGCTCCAAATTACGTAAATAAGTGGAGTGCACAACAAGAGAATACTTCAGATATTCAAACAGAGTGGTTTCGTGATGGTGTTGAACTTATATGTCATAATCCCACTTTAAGTGAGGAACCAGTAGGAATTAGCTTTGAGGATTATATAAAGTTACTCTACACTAATTCATCACTTGTAACGATTATTGATGTTGGTAGCAACTTAGACAATGAGGTAGTCACTGATTTATTAGAGATAGCAGATCATCTATTCATTGTTCTTGACTCAGATGTCACCCAACTTCAAGGGCTTGGTGAAAATCCACTATTCTCTAGCCTTATCGAATCTGAGAAAACACATATCATTGGTAATCGTTTCAATGAAAAAATAAAGAAAAATCCCTTAATTCAAGATTTATTTAAAGATAAATTAATCTCTATAATTCCCTCTTTTGAAGATGAAGATGTATATGAAGCACAGTATCAAGGGATATTCCTTAACGACTATAAGGATTATAAAAGCAAAGTAAATGAACTTTTGGTACCTATATTAGAACTTTTACTTCCTAATAAACTCTTGAAAACTAAAGCAAGCGGGATATTAAACAAACTCTTCAATAGAAAAATTAAGATAGAAAAAACGAATCCAGGAGGTAATCAAAACGAATGAATTTCTTTAAAAGACCTTCCATCAAAATAATCAGCGGTCTATTGGTAGGTGTATCAGCTATCGGTTTAACCTTATTCTATGATCAATTTTTACGAGTACGAATTGATTCAACAGAGGTTGTAGTGATTAAGCCCTCTTCTGAAATATTAAAAAATGAACCTATTACAGAAGATAAGATACTGATAGAACGTAGACCTAAACAAACTTTAATGAATGACGTCATCCTACCTGCAGAAGTGGATGAAATTATTGGATTAGATGCTAATCAAATTATCCAAGGGAATTCACTTCTTAGTAAAACAATGATAGATTACGACGAACTTTTACCAAATGAAGAGGAAGGCGAAGCTATTCGCCCTATAACGAAAGAAATGATTTATGCAATGCCTGGTTCTTTAAGAAGAAAAGATACCGTTAATATTTATTTGATTTATAACGATGGAACTACAAATTTAAATAAAAATGGTCCATCTACTACTAGCTCTGAGGATACAAAAGAACAGATCGAAAAAATATCTAATTCAATGGAAAGTGAACCGTTCTTAAAATCAATAAAGGTTGTTTATGTAAAAGATTCGAGTAATAAAGAGGTAATCTCATCATCAGAAAACAACAAAGAGGATAAACGACTTAATGCTACTTCAAGCATAAGTGATTTGGAGATTATTTTAAATGAAGAGGACTTTAAAAAGTTAATGAACGAAGTGCTCGGTAAAGGAGCAAAATTATATATAACTTATCAATAGGGAGAAGGACATGTAATGGAAATATTAATTTTTAGTCAAAACTCTATCTACAAAGAACTAATTGACAAAATGGACAACCTCCATGCTCATATGGGCAATATTGATTATTCAAATAAGGAAAAAATGGATGCTGTTTTATTAGATGGAGATTCATTTGACATCAATAACATAGGAGTAGTTAGAGAGAAATATCCCTCTATTCCCATGTATTTTAAGCCTAGTCAAATCAAGAGCGAACAATTTACTAAGACAATTACAAGACTATGTGCAGCATATAAAGTAACCCTTATTCATGAATATTCTACAGAACTTCAAGTAGTTGAATACTGTATCAATAACCTAACGAATAAAGATGATTATTTATCAAAGAGAATCATTGGCATATTTGGCACACATAATGGTGCTGGTGTTTCCTCTACTACTTTAAATTTAGGAAGAGCATTATCACTCAAAGTAAAAGAAAAGGTTTTAGTTTTGAGTTTAAATAGTTGGGATCCAGCCGATTATTTTTACTTGTATCAGGGTCAATATTTAAATGATTTGAAAGTAGATCTCAATGTCAAAAATTTAACGATAAACAGGTTATCCGAAGCTATTTATTATCATGATTCCTTTTATCATTTGGCCGGCAACCGCGATATTAAAATGCAAAGATTTTATAAACCTTATGAAATTGAACATTTGATTCAAACAGCTCAACAGTTATTTGATGTAATTTTAATCGATTCGGGCACTCACTTTGATTCTGCACTTGCAGCACAAGCTTACTTAAGTAGTAATATGAAATTTCTTGTTACTAATCAAGAAGAGAAAGGCTATAGAGGATATTATCCTTATCTATACCAACAAATAATTGAACCTTCTGGTGGGAAAAATGATGATTTTATGCTTGTTATCAATAAATTCCAACCTGCGAATGCATTAATAAGCGAAAAAAAACTTGAGGAAGAACTAAATATGAATCGAGTTGTCACAATACCAGATATGAAGGAGCTAGGATCCATTGCTACTTTTGAGAAAAAATTACTATACGATTTTTCAGATAGTAGCTATAACAAGCCAATAGATGTTTTAGCCAATGTCATAATTGCTGAAGCTAAATTAACAGAAAAAGAAGATATGAAGACGCACAAAGATAAAAAAGGATTTTTATCTATATTTAACCGGTAAAATGGAGGCGAAAAAATGACTTCAAATGCAGCTAAAAATGATACAGAACAATCATTAGGATTAGAAAGTGAGTTTGAGCCTTCCCAATGGTTATCTAAAACTATTGAGGAAAAAGGGTTAAAAAAAGATTTTGTAACTACCTATGAAAGAAAAAAGACATTTCGTTTAATTTGTAACCAAGTTAAAGAAGAGCTACAAAGTATCATAATAGCTGAATCTGTAGAAAATGATCAATCTTCCTCTTTAATAAACGAAGATTCAAATAGTGATGATGTTTGGTTAAACAGACAGCACCAAGCAGTTATTGGTGACAAACAAGCTATATCTTACTTTATAACAAAAATAAACGAAGTCTTACAAAAAGAGAATATTACGTCCGATGAATATCCCTCTTTTTATGATTCTTTACCAGAAGCTATTTTCCATGAAGTATGGGGCGTAAGTATTCTACATAAATGGGATAAGGAACCTAATAGTGAATCAGCTGTTATCAGAGGGACAGAATTATGGATCGATAAAAATGGTTATTTTCAAAAACAACCAGAAGAATTTGAAAGTACAGCAGTCGTAAATCGTATAAAAAAAGCTTTTCAAATAAGAACAAAAGAAGCACTGATTAATGAGCAGCAACCAGAACTGGAAATAGAACGAGAAGATGGTTCGCGAATCACCATGATGATGAATCCTAGAACTAAACTAGACATTATAGTATTTAGACGATTCGTAATTAAAAATAACAGTTTAGAAGAACAAGCAAGATTAGGAACAATCCCACAAGATGATGTTCCTTTTTATCGAGCCTTATCAAGAAGCATGGCTAACACCATTTTTGCTGGAAGAGTTCGATCTGCAAAAACAACTTTTATGAAGTCTATGATACGCGAAAGACCACCTGAATACACAATTGCAGTATTAGAAAAACATTTTGAATTAAATCTAACCGAGGATTTAAAAGATCGTTTAATTTATGAAGTTCAGGCCACAGAAGGAGACCTACATCATGCCGTACCAAGACTTCTTCGTATGGAACATGACTATATTACTGTTGGGGAAATTCGTTCTCTAGAAACTGAGGGGTACTTACAAGCTTGTGAAAGAGGAGAACGCGGTGCATTTTCTACTTACCATTTAACAGCCGTTAAAAATATCGTTGCTCAGATTACCCGACATTTATTAGATGAATTTCCCAATCGGAAATTTGATAACGAACAAGAGAGGGTAGCGAGAAATATTGACTTGGTCATTTCCCTGAGCGCGGAAAGAGATAGAAGAAAGAAAAGGGTTATCGGTGTAACAGAAATTATATGGGATGAAATCGAAAAAAAACCAAAAGAACAAGATCTCGTTCGCTACCACCCAATAAGCAGACAATACTATTATTCTTCTAACATAAGTAAGGAACTTTTATATCTAATGGCTGAAGAAAGTGTAGAGGATACTAAAATTCTATTAAATCATCTAAAGAAGAAAGAAAAACTTTTTCCAATGAGCGAATACGAGAGACAAAAGGATAATATTCTTAATGATTTATTAGATGGTGCTTTAAATGAATAATTTTCAATGGCTTTGGCAATCTGGTATCAATTACGTTCTCTATTCCATCGTAATCGTTTCTGGGCTTTATATTTCCTATCAGATTATGATGGATTCAGTCAAAATAAAGTATCAAGAAGTTAATTATAAGTATCGAATAAGAAGAATCAAAAGTGGTAATGCTTCACCTGAATCGCATACTTATAAGCACCCTTTTTTTAAACACATAAGCTTATTAATAAGAACTACAAGTAATCATCGTAGTGACAATGATACTGGAGTATTTCTCCTATTCACCTCATTACTTGGTTTGACTAGTTTCGCTTTTATCTATTATTTAATAAAAGATTTTGTTATCGCCCTACTATTCGGGTTACTTCTGATGACCGTACCATATTTAATGTTAAGGATAAAATTAAACAAATTGAGATATGTCATGAGTACAGAATTTCTAAGTATGGTTCAGAAACTAACCCAAGCCTATAGTGTTAATAAATATGATATTTATTACGCTTTAAGTGCCATGCAAAACGAAATACAGAATAAAAGTTTAAGAAAAGTAACAGTTCGCTTAATTACTGATCTTCAGTTATCTCGAAATGAACAAGAATTGAGAGATAGCATTCAAGTTTTCACTTATACAACTGGAACCAATTGGTCAAAAAGATTAGGAAGTATTATTTTAAAAGGCTATAAGTATAAAGAAAACGTATTACATTCCCTCTTAGTTCTAACAAAACAAATAGAGGATACAGAAGAAATGTTAGAAGAAGAACAATCTCTAACTGTTGAATCTATTTATGATGGATTCCTAACGGTTCCATTGTTTATTGGCTCACTATTATTAGGTTATTTTACAAGTGGAGCACAGGATTGGTTTAAGCTTCAATTTGGAGAAAAATGGACATTATTTACCTTTTGCCTTTCCGTAGTAGGGACTGTTTTTTCACTTATAATTTCAATTTATTTAAAACATCCTAAAAACGACCTATAACAAGGAAAGGAGTAAAATTTTTATGGAATCAGAAGTTCTATTATTTAAATACATAGATGTATTTAAATACTTAGTTGTGATTGTTCTGTCTTTTACTTCAGGATATTTAGTGTATTTGGGAATGAACTCAACATCTGAACGAATGCAACACCGTTTACGGTTCAAAAGCAATTTACAAAAAAATAAGAACTCTATTTTAGGACTTGCTAAAAATTCTAAAGCCGAGGAATGGTTTAAACAAGCAAAGTATCCATTAGGACTAAATGGTATTAAATACTATTTAATTCTATATTCAGTAACAGCATTTTTAGTTCTTTATTACATAGTTTTTCCGGTTTTATTAGGGAATATGGATTATCTTGCACCAAAGGCTGCTGTTATATTACTTCTATTTGTTTTCGCTCTTCCTAGTAATCCTATTTCGTTATTTGTTTATATCATGAAAAGAACCATTGACTATCAAACATCGAAATTACATTCAGAGATTTTTATGCTCTATGATTTAATCATTAACGAAATAGAAATGATGACTGTCCATCGTCTTAATACTTATAGTATTTTGCAAAATATAAAGCCATTTTTCTATTTGCTACAAAAACCGTTAACGGAATTACTAAGTTCATGGACTAGTGATGGACCAAGTAAAGCATTAGAACAATTTTCTAAACACTTAGATTCTAAACCCAGCGAGGCGCTAATCGGAGTTTTACAAAATCTAGACAGTATGAAAAGAGAGACCGCACTTGAACAGTTAAATGGAATGCATGGAACATTTGCAAAAAAACAAGTTGAAAATTACAGAAGAAAAAGAAAAATAACAACAGATCTATTAAAAATTCCTATCAAAGCTACACATTTTATTCATATATTAAACTTTGTACTTGTAGTAGTAATGATGGTAATAGCTATATTAGATAAATCACAAATGTAAAGGTGGAATCTATTATTCTTTTAAGGAGGTGACCAACAATAAATACGTCGCTAAGTACTTTCATGAAAGTCGCCATTACAGCCATTGTGATAAGTACATTTATTTTTGTAGCTTTGTATCAGGAATTATCTGGTTTCTCTGATTCTATGGCTCTATATACTGCAAAAAGCGGTGGATAACGAGGGGATATTATTATGAATAAATCACTATTAACATTTATGATGATGGCAGCAATTGTATCCATTATGACTTATTTAATTTTAGGAACCTCATTTAATGCTTATAAAGCAAAAAACAATCAGTATCAAGATATGCTACAAAATGAACATCAAATAAAAATCAAATTGTAAAAGGGGAATTTTAAAAATGAACACAACTTTAGCTCAATTCTTGAAAATCGGACTTACAGTAGTAACAATTAGCGCATTCTTATTCTTCATCGGATACAATCTAGTAGGTTCAAATACTACTACTTATTCCGCAAAAATTAACGGAGCACAAAGCAACCTTCCTACTGGTGCTGGTGTATCTAGTAATAATTAAAAGATCAACATTTACAGTCAAAGGAGTTTACCGCTCCTTTGATTTTTTCAAAGGGGTGTTCTAAATGGCAAGAACGTTAGCCGAATGGATGGTATTGTTTATCACAGTAAACCTTATATTCACACCAATATTAGCATCAATTGATAGTATGCATCGTGAAGCAATTGAAGTTACTTTAACTGAAGGAGCAAAAAAAGCATCTATTGAAGGCAGATTAACACCAGAAATTATTAAGGAAATGAAAAAAACTCTAGTAGAGGGTTATAACTTTGACGAATCTAAAATTATCATCACAGGAACATCTAAATTAACCCCTCGAAACGAATATATAGAAGCTACTATTGAAGTGCCACGAACTTTTATATTTATTCTTAATATATTCAACCAAGGTCCTAGAACTATTTCAAAAAGCACCAAAATCTTAAGCGAATATTAGGAGTATATAATGAGTACAACATTAAGAACTTTATTATTTGCACTACTTTTTGCATTAATTATGCAATTACAGCTTAATTTAGATACAGACAAAACCGCTTCTAGACAATTAAAGAACTCTTTAGAATTAGCAGTTCATGATGCTGGTCTTGCGATTAATCCAGCTGCATTATCTGAAGGAAAGATAATCTTTGATAAAGAAAAATCATTAGAAAATCTTAAAAATAGTTTAAATAATAATTTAAAACTTAAAAGTTCTCAGGGCTATGTTTATACACCTACCGCAAACTCTTTTTTTCAGAAAGAATTGTACTTAGTTCATCTAGAATTTATTGATGATAGTATATCCAGGACCTATCCGTTTGTATATTATAACGATAACTACCAGGTATTCGAAAACGTAGAAGGTCCTTGTGTAATTGCCATTGTAACTACTGAAAGCCCCCGCTGGTTCAAAGGAGATCTTGCAATGATACGACAAGCAGCGGTTTATGAGTATAAAAATAAATAACAGGATAAAAGAACCATGCTAATTGTATGGTTTTTTCTTTTAATATTCCAAAATTATCCGATATAAACAGTGAACATGGTTAAAACAACCAATTTTTTTTACTTTTATAATGAAATTATCTTAAGAACCGGGTATAATTAAGGCATATCAATACTATTTTTTATTTTTTGTGCCATCAATGGCTATTCGATTAATGAAAAAAGATGCGGTTCTTTGGGACTATGTTTTAGAAGTTGATTAGGGTGATTATACTCTGATCCATTAAAACGTCCCATTGGATCGCTTTTTTTCGTTTATAAAGGACAAAAAATAAAGTAAAAAAATTGAGAGGGGAAATTTATATGAAAAGAGTAATAACGTTATTAACATTAATACTAATTTTAGGAGTATTAAAACCAGTGCATTTGCTTGCAGATGAGTTACCTTTAGCATCCTGTAGCATGACAATTAATTCAGATAAGGCTACACAAGCTAACCCAGCAAATGCAAGTGGATTATGCAGAGATATAGTGTATGGATATTATGCAAAGGCTGCAGATACTTTTAATATTTTTGGTGGGGTTCATCAATCTGTAACAAAAAGTGGTCAAAAGTTTATAGTACCCGTTTTTTCAGATAAACACACTCATGCAGAATTAACGGTTTATATTAACAGGGTTGCTACTAAGCCAACTCCTAAACCTACACCGAAGCCTGAGCCAAAGCCCGAACCTAAACCTACACCAAAGCCTGAGCCTAAACCAGACCCTAAACCTGCACCAAAGCCTAAACCAGAGTCCAAACCGGTTACACAACCGAATTCTGATAATAAAGCAACAAAACCTTCTACTTCTACAGGTAGTAAAAATTCAAGCAATACCAATACTAGTAAAAATAACTCAACTAATACTTCAAAATCGAGTTCTAGTAAAAGCAACTCAACTAATCTATCAAAATCAAGTGGAACAAGCAATAATTCAGAAAGTAAAAAAACAAACAGCAGTTCTTCTTCCAATAGTTCATCAAAATCAAGTCAAAGTAGTTCTTCCGA
The DNA here is from genome assembly GCF_038007965.1 of Niallia sp. FSL W8-0635. GTDB lineage: Bacteria > Bacillota > Bacilli > Bacillales > Cytobacillaceae > Niallia. The sequence goes on from NZ_JBBOYD010000002.1 coordinate 96,022, forward strand.
TAGAAGCAATAACGAGGAAAATAAAGTTGTTGCCTCTGTAACAAAGATAAAGGAAGGAAGTAATACATCTACTGATAAAAATGATAATAAAACAAAAGAAAGCACAATGGAAACTGAGCAGAAAAAAGAAAGTTCTGATAAAAACGACCCTTCTACTGAAAACAAGGAAGATAACATGGATACCAATATTACAAATGAAAACAATGATAATATTAAAGAAGAAGCAACTCGTTCTTCAATTCTAGATGAAGATGAGTCTAAATCTAGTAAACTCCCAATAATTATTTCGGTAGTAGGAGTACTAATTATCGGAGCTGCAGTAATCTTCATTATTAGAAAGAAAAAATTAAAAATTTAAAATTGTTATTTATTGATTCCCCATTTAATTTGCTTTAAAATATTTAATATAAACTTTTATATTAAATGGGAACGACCCAAGACGAAGTAGTTTAATAAACTGCTTTAGTTTTGGGTCGTTTTTTATTATTAGGAGGTGAAATGTTAATTTTTTTACAAAGAATAGAAAGCGGGATTTAAATGAGAAATGCAAAGATTTTTTTTCTGATTCCTATTTTATTTTTTTTATTTTTACTTTTTATTCAAGAGCATCATGCTCACGCAAGTACTGGTGATGAAGATATATATAATGTTTCATCAACGGTTAAGAATAATTGGAATAACCTAATGGGATCAAAAGATTTCACTATGACTAGTGGAAGAAAAATAGTTTACGATGTATATTCAGACAAGTTTGTTACAAATGGTTATCAAGTTACAACAAAAAATTTTGGGAAAGGTAGTCAAAAATATATTAGATTTTCGGGTTGGTCAGTATTATTTGGACATCGTGAACATACCTCTTCTAACCAAGATACGTATATAGTTGCTAGAAAATCATCTGGTGATAGTGGTATCGGCACAGTAAAAATTTATAAAACAGTTCAAGGAAGTTTAGATGCAACTGAGGATCTAGAATATAATAATCAAGGGGCTGGCATATGGAACCAATGTCCATCTAGTGCAACAAATAGATGGAACGATGATTGCAATATGAAATATCAAGATGTAAGTTTTAATGCTTATTTACCCTTAGAAGAGCTTTTCAATAAAAAAGAAAAAGCTAATTGGGATTTATTTATCGTTAAAAAAGTGCAAAATCAAATTGTGTATACGCCACTTATTCTTCCTTTCGAATTTAGTAATAAAGCATATGAGGGAGGAAAGTTATCGCTTTCAAGTGGTACCAATACTAATACCTTAGAAATGAATGCAGAAGGTGTATTACGAAGGAAAACGCCCAGAGAAAGTGCACCCTCTGTCATTGATGAATTAGGTAATAACAGATACTTCACTCAAGGGAAAACTTATACAAAAGTCGATTTTGAAGAATCACAAACAGCTGTTTGGTATGGAGTTAGAAGTCCACATGATAGTAATAAAACCAAATGGGCAAATACCGCATATTTTACTTTTAAAGGAGATCAAGCTAAATTATCATTTCAACCAAATAGACCTCCTATTGCAAAATGGGAATGGGATCCTTCCAATAACGTCTATAATGATACAACTGTCAAAATGATAAACAATTCGTCTGATCCCGATGGCGACCCTTTAACTTACAAATGGTACAGGAAACCATATGGATCAGCTGATAGTAATTATGTTCAAATATCAACTGCTAAAACGCCATCTAGCTTTAAGATTGCAAAAGGAAAGTATACCTTTAAATTAGTAGTTTCTGATGGAAAAGAAGAGGCAGAAGCTGGACATGCTTTATATGTAAATAACAGGCCTCCTGTTGCAAAATGGGAATGGGATCCTTCCAATACTATTTATAATGATACACCAATCAAGATGGTTAATAGTTCTTCAGATCCTGACGGAGATTCTTTAACATATCGCTGGGTAAGAAAACCATATGGCAGCGCAGATAGTAATTATGTGACTGTGTCTACTGCAAAAACGCCGTCAAGTTTCACTATAGGAAAGGGAGACTACACCTTTAAACTCACTGTTTCTGATGGAGAAGATGAAAGTGTTGTCGGTCATGCCTTATATGTTATTAATAGACCTCCAATAGCTGATTTCACTTGGAATCCTAGTACCATTTACAATGATACTTCTGTTTCTTTCAGTAATAAATCTTCAGATGTCGACGGTGACTCATTAACGTATAAGTGGGAAACTCAAAAGCCTAATGAGACTACCTGGAGTACATTTTCTACTTCTAAAGACCCTCCTTATACTTTGAATAAAAAGGGCGTTTGGAAAGTTCGTTTAACTGTCTCAGATGGAGAGGCCAGCCATAATGTAACTAAAAATATTACTGTACAGAATAGAGCACCAGCTGCCGATTTTTCTTGGAGTCCTAGTACCATTTACAATGATACTTCTGTTTCCTTCAGTAATAAATCTTCAGATGCTGACGGTGACTCTCTAACGTATAAGTGGGAAACTCAAAAGCCTGATGACACTAATTGGAGTACGATTTCGACTTCTAAAAATCCCTCTTATACCCTAAATAAAAAGGGGATTTGGAAAGTTCGTCTAACTGTTTCCGATGGGGAAGCAAGCAATAATGTGACTAAAAATATTATTGTAAAAAACAGAGCGCCGAATGCTGATTTCACCTGGAGTCCTAGTACCATTTACAATGATACTTCTGTTTCCTTCAGTAATAAATCTTCAGATGCTGACGGTGACTCTCTAAGGTATAAGTGGGAAACTCAGAAACCTAATGAGACTACTTGGAGTAGCATTTCCACTTCAAAAGAACCTTCTTATACTCTAAATAAAAAGGGCGTTTGGAAAGTTCGTTTAACTGTCTCAGATGGGGAAGCTAGTCACAACGTAACTAAAAATGTTACTGTGCAGAATAGAACTCCGGTTGCTGACTTTATATGGAATCCTAGTACCATCTATAATGATACGTCCGTTTCTTTTACTAATAAATCTACGGATGCTGATAAAGATTCTCTAACGTTTAAATGGGAAGCTCAGAAGCCAAATGAGTCTACTTGGAGTACCATCTCTTCTTCTAAGGACCCTTCTTACACTTTAAATAAGAAAGGGGTTTGGAAAGTCCGATTAACGGTTTCAGACGGAGAAGCTAGTCATAATGTGACTAAAAACATTACCGTTCAAAACAGGATACCTGTAGCAGATTTCACTTGGAGTCCTAGTACTATCTATAATGATACGTCCGTTTCTTTTACTAATAAATCTACGGATGCTGATAAAGATTCTCTAACGTTTAAATGGGAAGCTCAGAAGCCAAATGAATCTACCTGGAGTACTATTTCTACTTCTAAGGACCCTTCTTACACTTTAAATAAGAAAGGGGTTTGGAAAGTCCGATTAACAGTTTCAGACGGAGAAGCTAGTCATAATGTGATTAAAAACATTACTGTTCAAAACAGGATACCTGTAGCAGATTTCACTTGGAATCCTAGTACCATCTATAATGATACGTCCGTTTCTTTTACTAATAAGTCTACCGATGCTGATAAAGATTCTTTAACGTATAAGTGGGAAGCTCAGAAGCCAAATGAATCTACCTGGAGTACTATTTCTACTTCTAAGGACCCTTCTTACACTTTAAATAAGAAAGGGGTTTGGAAAGTCCGATTAACGGTTTCAGACGGAGAAGCTAGTCACAACGTGACTAAAAATGTTACTGTTAAAAATCGAGCTCCTGTTGCGGATTTTACTTGGAACCCAACAACCATTTATAATGATACCACTGTCTCTTTCACTAACAAGTCATTTGATACAGACGGTGATCCATTAACAAATATATGGGAATATCAGGAACCAAATAAAACGACTTGGACCAAATTCTCGACTGAAAAAAATCCTAAAAATATTTTCACTAAGGTGGGAGATTATAAAATAAAATTAACTGTTACAGATGATGATGGAGCTACAGGTACAAAAGAGAAAACTCTAAAGATTACCAATAGACCACCACAAGTTACTCTTACATATACACCAAAGGATGTATATGAAGGTGATACCGTAAATGTTTGTATAAAAGTAATTGATTTAGATAAACAACCAATGACAGTTAAATTATTTTTAGAAAAGGATTATGGGAATAAACAAACCGTTTTAACAAAATCAAATATTAACTCTGGTGAAGAGGTTTGTTATGTTTTTGTTCCAGACGTAGGGAATTATGATTTTACTACCGAAGTGGATGATGGCCATGATAAAACGACTGTAGATATATCCTTTTATGCTAAACCACTAATCATAAAAGGACATGTAAATCATACAGCCGATTGGAAGAAAAAGCATGAGAAACTTGGAAATACACTAGATAAATTTTTTAGTGGTGAAAAGTTTTTACTTGAAGCAGATACTTCACCTTATGAAACTATTTATGTAAAGAGTACTTTATCCGCGGTTCAAATGGATAACAAAAATACTACCTCTCCTGTTGATTTAAATAAAGTAACTAATATATTGTATAATGGTTCGCTTTATGAAGAAAAACATCAGTACTATCCAACTATGTTGAAAGTAGGAGAAGCTAAATTTGAATTTGAAGTAAAGTATAAGAATGGAGTAATTAAAAAGGATACCGTTAAAATAAATATAATTGATAACGCATTTAACTCATCTAGATATCATCGCAAATTTTAATTAATGTGGTCAATTATAGTATGGCTTGTCATAATACCAGTATTAACAAACTATTGTTAATACTGGTTTTTTTATTTATATTGGTGTTCACGAATAATAATGTCCCTTTAAACAACTATATAGTTGTTTAATAAACAATAAAGTTATTTAAAAACGAATAGTATTCATCGTAATCTTGCCAGTTCTTCTAGAACTAACGGGGCAGGAGAGTTAAAGAAGGATTTACATATTTTTTGGTGAATATTTGAATGAACTTACTAAATTTAACAGAAGATGATGTAATCCATATGGCTAGTAAATCAGATTTATAATGAAAATTTCGCTTTTTAGAAATTATGTAGATATATGCGAAGGAGGATATACATGACTGAAATAAAAACACTTTCAATTCCAGACCCAATAACTGCCCTGCTAAATAACTATGAGATGACTATTGAAAGGTTATATATATTTAATAGGTTACTACCAGAAAGGGATACCAAAGAGAATGATTTATATCAACTAGCTGCAGAGTACTATAAAGTTTTAAAGCATGTTTCTAAAGAGCTATATAAGGATTTTTCAGTGGAATTATTACCGGTTGGAGAGTTCTTCGAAGAAATGTCCGAGAGATTGGATGACGACGAAATTCAGGAATTAATTAAACCATTCTTAGAATAAATCTTGAGTAGCAAGTCCTAAATAGTGTTTCCCTAAGTTTATTATTTTTGCTCTAGTGGTGTTTTTAACATTTATCAATAAAACCTAATGAAAAATTCTTTAGAAAGATCGTGCTACATTCCTATAATAAATAAGATGCTTCTTTTGTCGCTATAGGGGCAGGATAGTTTAAGTGAATTTCTTCACAAACCTACGAATAGCAGCTACTTTACTTTTTGGATCTGGGTATACTTCCACAAAATAAAAAATATAATGATTGGGTTTCATTAGTTAATGTATTTGTCACATTTCCTTAGATAATACATATGAACATATTAAGAATGCAGAAAGGAGAATATATATCGTGAAAAAATTTCTGTTTTTCGTTTTATGTATATTAATGATATCACCTTCAATTGTTAGTGCTCATTCAGGCATTGTATCATCTAATCCAAAAGAAGGAGAAATATTAACCGAGGAATTCAATCAAATTAACCTTTATTTTAATACAACTATAAACGAAATAAGCACAATGAAACTTTTGAAGGATGGAACCGAAATTTCGTTTATTGATATTGAAGTTAAAAGCAAAAAAATGATTGGAACCTTAACAGAACCTTTAGACAATGGCTCGTATAAGATTGAATGGTATATTGTCGGGAAAGATGGTCATCCAATAAGAGGTGAAATTAACTTTCTTGTACAAATAGAACAAAAAGAGGGAGAAAAAAATACAACTCAGCAAATCACTAATGAAGAGGAAAAAAGCCAAGTCCAAAATAATAATGATGGTATAAGTGAAAATACAGATGACAAAAACATCTTAGTAACATTAATGGGGCTATTTCTTATCTTTGCAATTGTGGTTATATGGTTAATAAGGAAAGAACTTTAACAAAACGCACTTTAAATATTGGTTTTTGTCAGTACTTAAATTACTTACTTTTCAATATAAAGAATTAAATCAAAAGTTAAAGTATGTTATGTGTTTATATAGAAGATGCAGGTAAAAAAGGGAACTTCTGTCCAGTCAGAAGTTCCCTTTTTTACCTGCATCCTTATTTACATATAACTTTCATTATTTCTTTATTGTATTTAAGGACCCGAAGGGTGAGGCATCAAGTGGTGATCTACTAGTGTATCATAATAAGAATGATTCGAATTTTTCAGGCTCGTAAAACGTATGTCCGTATATAATTCATATGTAAAAATAAAACTTCAATAAATAGACACATTTAATAAATTTTAATTTATGTATAATAATGATAGCACTACTAAAATAGTGTTAATGTTTTTTCTACAAATATAATATAAATTCATAGGGGGTTACGATGAAGAAAGTCATTTCTTTACTTTTAGTAGGATTGTTTTTTCTAAATGCAAATAATGCTTTTGCACATACAGGTTTAAAAAGTTCTTCACCAGAAAATGGGGAGACAGTAAAGGAAGAATTTAATCAATTAACACTCACATTTGAGACGAAAATTGAACAGGGAAGTACATTTACTCTTGTGAATTCAGCCGGAAAGGAAATTTCCGTTCAAAATATTGAGTTATCAGATGACCAAATGACTGGAAGGTTGTCTTCACCTTTGGAGAATGATAACTATGATGTAACATGGCAAATTATTGGAGTAGACGGGCATGTTATAGAAGGGGAATATTCATTTATAGTTGATTCGCCTGTTACAGAAGAAGAAAATACTGGTGTAACGGAGGAAAAAGCAACAGATGAATCTGTAACGGAGGAATCCACACAAGACGAATCACAGGAAGAAGTGGATCATTCCTCCATGACTCCTGAGGAACATGCTGCTTATGAAAAGAGAAATTCAGACCCTTCCACTGTTTTAATTCCTGCAATAATAATCTTAGTAGGAATTATCCTTCTTATCATAGCTGCGGCCTTCATTATAAAAAGGAAGAAATAAAAAATGGTGATTATAGGTACTCTTACTCAAGCTTTGTTATATGTTTGTTATGCCATGCTAATGGGGAGCTTTATTCTCGATCTTGTACCTAATAAGCACCGACCAGTGGTGCATGTACCTAAAAAAATATTACTATTCTCCCTCGGGGGGATAGTAATATTTTCATTTATACCCGTTTTGCAACTCATCTTGTACTTAAGTTCATTACGTGGGTTCTTAGAGGCTTTACCTTTGGTTTTATTAACTTTTGAAACAGGGAAATCCTGGTTCTTTTGTTTTATTGTCTCTATTATATTCTTCTTCTTTTTGTTACATTCTGATAATGAAAAGAAGTCGCACAACTTTATAGGGATATTGCTTACCTTTATCTTAATATGTTCCATGGGTTGGTCAAGTCATGCTAGTTCAATAAGTCCGATTAAAGGATTTTTTAGTGATACTGTCCATTTTACAGCAGTCAGTGTTTGGGTTGGTGTAATTCTTGTAGTTAGTTGGTTTTCCAAAGGCGAATCTAATTGGCTTCCATTTTTAAGTTGGTTTACACCAACTGCTATCTTTTGTTTAGGTTTGACAATAATATCTGGTTTTTTATTAATGGACCTTGTTGTTGACTATGAAAGCTACTTTAATTCATGGATGATACCTTATGGGCAAGCATTATTATTGAAACATCTTTTGATTATTCCTTTACTTGTCTATGCAATGATCAATGGAGTTCTTATTAGAAACAAATTAAAAAAAGATATAAAATTTAAGCCGAGGTCATGGGTAAAGGTAGAAAGTATTGTTATATTGTTGATTTTTTCTGCAACAGCGGCATTAGGTCAACAATCACCGCCAAAAGAAACAGCTATTACAAATGAAACTATTTCCAAAATGACTTCACTCTTTTTTAGAGGAGATGTTGTACCTGATATACAGGTGCAAATAAGCATTCATTTAAACAGTATCATACTGTTAATATTTGCTTTACTTTTTTTGGTTTTATTAGTACTTTCCTTTATAAATAAAAGGCATGTGATTTTATCGTTCTGTATGTGTCTCCTGTCCGTTATTAGTTTGTATATTTCATTAATGCTTAGCATGGAATAAAAACTTAATTGGAAGAAAAGTTCCTATTTCCTTCGATCAATTCAATTAATGAATTGATCTTTTTTATCTTATGGATTATTTCCCTTTTTTAATTTAGATTTTACATATTATAGAATTTTTTTGACTTTTAATAAAGACGAGTATATAATAATTATATGAATATATGTTCATATATTGTAATAAGAAGAATATATAACATCTTTTAGTTTCAAGAGTGTGCGCTAAAATACATTCATTTATTTTATTGGGGTAGTATATAATCAGATGTTTTATTAAGGAGGTATTATTATAATGGGGCATGATCATAGTCATAGTCATAATCATACAGGTGGATCAAACAAAAAGGTGCTTTTCATTTCTTTTATTATTATTACGAGTTACATGGTAATTGAAGCAATAGGAGGAGTTGTTACAAATAGTCTTGCGCTTCTATCCGATGCAGGACATATGTTAAGTGATTCCATTTCATTGTTGATTGCACTCATAGCATTTAAATTAGGGGAGCGAGCAGCTAGTCATAGTAAAACCTTTGGGTATAAACGTTTTGAAATAATAGCAGCTGTTATAAATGGAGTTACTCTAATACTTATTTCTCTTTATATCTTTTATGAGGCAATTAACCGTTTTGCCAATCCACCAGAGGTAGCAACAACAGGTATGCTTTATATTAGTATTATTGGTTTACTTGTTAACATATTGGTAGCTTGGATTATGATGCGAAATGGAGATACAGAAAACAATTTAAATATGCGTGGTGCCTTTTTACATGTTATTAGTGATATGCTTGGTTCAGTTGGTGCCATAATAGCTGCATTGCTTATCATGTTTTTTGGATGGGGTTGGGCAGATCCATTGGCAAGTGTATTAGTAGCTGCTCTTATTTTAAGAAGTGGTTACTATGTAACCAAAGATGCTATTCACGTTCTTATGGAAGGAACTCCTTCAAATGTAGACGTAGAGGACATTATTACCACAGTTAGTAAAACACCAGGAATACACTCTATTCACGACCTACACATATGGTCCATCACAAGTGGTTTGAATGCAATGTCTTGCCATGCTGTCGTTGATAAGCAATTAACTATCGCCGAAGGTGAAAATATTCTTCGGAAAATAGAACATGCACTTGAACACAAGGGGATTACTCATGTAACCATCCAAATGGAAACTTTAGCACATAACCATGAAAATTCAATCCTTTGTGAAGCAAAAGGTGAACCAGCCCATGATCATCATCATCATTAATTAGAAAAGAAGAGGCTGGGACATAACCCTCCTCTGAAATGAAAAAGCCTGTGAAATTTTACTCATAGTAAAATTTCACAGGCTTTGATTTACTTTTTTGAAGAAAAATAAGGATCACTTCTGATAAAATAAAGTCACCACAACAAAATCTAATCAGAAAGAAGGATCCTTATGTTTAAAGATTATACCATGAATCAAATCGTTTTACCTTTAGATTTAGAAGTAAAATTACAAAATAATGATATTGCCTTCCATGTCCATCATTTAGTGGAAAGTATCCCTCAAGAAGCGTTTGAACCATTTCTTCGAAATGAAGGTTGTCCTGCCTATCATCCACGCATGATGCTTAAAATTATTCTATGTGCCTACACTCAATCTGTCTTTTCAGGGCGTAAAATGGAGGCCCTATTAAAAGACAGTATCCGTATGATGTGGTTAGCTCAAGGGTATGAACCAAGCTATCGTACAATTAACCGATTTCGCGTTCAACCAGAAGTAAAAGATTTAATTCGTCAATGTTTCATCCAATTTCGCTGCCAATTGATCGAAGAAAAACTGATCGATCAAGAAGCGATATTTATCGATGGTACAAAGATTGAAGCGAATGCGAATAAATTTACGTTTGTCTGGAAGAAAGCGATTGAGAAATTTCATCAGAGTTTAATTGATAAGTCAAACCAGTTGTACAATGAGTTGCTTGAGAACGAAATCATACCCCAAATTGAACGGGAAAGTGATGAACAGCTATCATTTGGAGAGCTCACTCAAATGGTTCAAAAAGTAGACGAAGTAGTGACCGAATATGATAAACAAATTGAAGAATCTTCAGACGTTACTGAACGAAAAGCCTTACGAAGTGAACGAAAATACCCGAAACAAGTGCGTAAACAGTTGATTGATTTTGTCTTGAGAAAACGGAAGTACCAACAGGATTTTACAATCTTTGGACCACGTAATAGCTATTCTAAAACAGATCTAGATGCGACATTTATGCGAATGAAAGATGATTATATGAAAAACGGGCAATTGAAAGCTGGTTACAATGTACAAATCGCAACGGAAGGTCAATATGCGCTTGCTTATAGTTTATTTCCAAACCCAACAGATACACGTACGTTAATTCCATTTTTAGATGAGATAGAGCAACATTATTTCGAGTTACCGAAACATATTGTTGCAGATGCAGGTTATGGTAGTGAACAAAACTTTAGTGATATTCTCTCAAACAGAAACCGAGAAGCACTGATAACATATAACATGTTTTTGAAGGAACAAAAGAAAAAGTACAAACAAAATACATTTAATCCTGATAACTGGGTATATGATCAAGAAACCGATACATATACGTGCCCTAATCAGAAACGTTTAGAATTTCAATATCATTCTGTCCGAACCGACGCTACAGGTTTCCAAAGGAGTTTCAAAATCTACGAGTGCGAAGACTGTTCAGGATGCCCATTCCGTTCATCATGTACCAAGGCAAAAGAAGGAAACAATCGAAAACTAATGGTGAACAAAAAATGGGAACAGCAAAAAGAATATGTGAGAGCGAAGCTTTCAGAAGAGAAAACGAGTGCCATCTATCGAAAACGCAAAACCGATGTGGAACCAGTTTTTGGATTCTTGAAGGCTAATTTGCGTTTCACTCGATTTTCTGTACGAGGAAAATCGAAGGTGGAAAACGAAATGGGCCTCGCATTAATGGCAGTGAATTTAAGAAAATTCACTGCCATTAACTAAGATAATAGAAGAATTAACACGAAAAAAAAGAGAAAAGTGAATTTGAGTACCTCAAATTCACTTTTCTCTTTTTTAGAGGCTAGTTATGTCCCAGCCTCTTGTTATATATTAAGGGGGATAAATACAATGTTGGACACACTAGTTATTGGAGCGGGCCAGGCTGGTATTTCCATGGGTTATTATTTAAAAGAAACGGGTATGAATTTTCTTATTTTAGATAAAGGAAAAGAAATAGGGGAGAGTTGGAAGTCCAGATATGATTCCTTGATTTTATTTACTCCTAGAATATATAGTTCTCTACCTGGTTTTGCAATGGAAGGAGATAAGCATGGGTTCCCTACAAAAGATGAGGTAGCTTCTTATTTGAAACAATATGTTAAAAAGTTTGAACTACCTATTAAATTTCAAACAGTAGTAACAAGTATAACAAAACAAGAAGAGGAATTTGTAGTATGTACAAATAGAGATACGTACACGACACGTAATCTAGTTATTGCCACAGGTCCCTTTCAAACACCTATGATACCGTCATTCTCCAGTGATTTATCTAATGAGATTTATCAAGTGCATTCTTCTCAGTATAAAAATCCACAGCAGTTAAAGGATGGGAATGTCTTAGTTGTAGGCGGTGGAAATAGCGGTGCTCAAATAGCAGTTGAACTATCCGAAGAAAAAGAAACATACTTGGCACATAGTAATAAATTAGTATTCTTGCCATTAATTTTTAAACAAAAAAGCATTTTCTGGTGGTTTGATAAATTGGGAATTTTAAGTGCAAGTAAGAATTCTTTATTGGGAGGGTTCATCCAAAAAAAGGGTGATCCTATATTTGGATTCGAACTGAGAGATGCCATTAAACGAAATAAGGTGAAATTAAAAGAAAGAGTAATGGTTATAAATCGCGATAAAGTAATATTTAAAGATTTATCATCACTAGAAGTTAACAATATTATTTGGGCTACTGGTTTTACAAATTCATTACCTTGGCTGAACATAGATGATTTATACAATAAGGATGGAAAACTAATTCATCAACGAGGCGTTACCAATATTAAAGGTCTATATTTTATAGGTTTACCGTGGCAGCATAGACGTGGTTCTGCTTTACTTCAAGGAGTTGGATACGATGCAGAATATATAGTTGCAAAAATAAAATAGAAAAGTTGTTTAAGGGAAGAGGATGGACTTTACTTGTATAAGATAAAGTGGGTAGAGTCCTCAATAAAAAATAAATTAATTGACAAAGAAAATGTTTTTCAGATATCCTTTATATATGCATATCTGTTCATGTAAGAATATATTTATGTATAGGAAAAGAAGGTGGGGGAAGTGATGAGGAAAGAAGTTCTCTCTTTGTTATCGGATGAGAATATAAAAGGAGTTTCTCAACTATGCAAGGTGTTAACCAATCCAACAAGAATAAAAATCTTATCTTTAATTTACAAAAAGGACTTAACGGTTAACCAAATTTCCGATCGACTTAAAATGTCTAACTCAATGGTTTCTAACCAGATAAACTACTTGAAAAATATAAATTATATCGAGTGCAAAAAAGGTACAGAGAACTTTTATAGGCATGACGATGAGAAATTAATTGTTACCATTAATCGACTTTTAGAGCAATCTTGTTAAAAAGGTTGCTATTAAAATAAATAAAAAATATAAAGAAACCTGATAATCCCAGTGGACTATCAGGTTTCTTTATTAATTACTCATCGTTCTCAAATTTTTTATAAATGTATTGAGAAGGATCGATAGGGGTAAAGTTCTTAGGTGTATAAAATCTTAATAAATCACCATTAACCACTTGGTCTGAAAGGGATAGGATGTTAGCAACCTTTTTTTGAGTTTCAATGGCTTCTTCAATTTTATCAGCTTCTAATAACTCTCCTGTCTCCGAGTTATAAAAATTGTCATCAACTGAGGAAATGGTTGGGCTAACAAATTCACCGTTTCTAAAAGGTACAAGTTGATTATGTTCTTCTGACAGTAAGTCTGAACCAAATTGAATATACTCTTTTGTATCCATACCAAGAAGGTGTAGAAGAGTAGGCAATAAATCTATCTGACCCCCGTACTCTTCTTTAATTCCACCTTCTTGTCCAGGTACACGGATAAATAGTGGTACACGCTGCAAGCCAGCTGATTCAAATGGAGTTATTTTTTTCCCTATAACCTTTTCCATTGCTGAGTTATGGTTTTGGGAGATACCGTAATGATCCCCGTACATAATTATAATGGAATTATGGTATAGACCAGAATCCTTTAGGTAATCAAAGAAATTTTCAAGTGCTTCATCTGCATAGCGGGCAGTTTGAAAATAATCATCTACTGACTTATCACCTGTATTATTTGCTTGGATAGTAGTTTCTTCTTGATTTATGGAATAAGGATAGTGATTAGAAACAGATATAAATTTTGCGTAGAAAGGTTGTTTCAAAGAATTAAGCAATGGAATGGATTTATTAAAAAAGGGCTTGTCCATAATTCCATAATCAGTCATCTGTTCCTCGTTAATGCCACTATAATAGCTTTCATCAAAAAAGTTGTTATAACCTAATGATTTATACATCTCATTCCTGTTCCAAAAACTGCCTGCATTTCCGTGGAATACTGCTGAAGTATAGCCTTTCTGCCCTAGAATACCCGGTGCTGCTTGGTAGGTGTTCCCACTTTTCATGGTAAAGGCTGAACCACTAGGTAAGCCATATAGAGAATTTTCTACCATGAATTCTGCATCAGATGTTTTTCCTTGTGCAGTTTGATGGAAAAAATTTTTAAAATATAAAGTATTTTTTTCCTTCGTTAATGAGTTTAAAAATGGAGTAACTTCTTCTCCATTTAATTTGTAGTTAATAACAAAGTTTTGAATCGATTCTAAATGAAAGTAAATTACATTCATGCCTTTGCCAATACCATAATATTCTGGATTAGGTTTTGCATAATTTGATTTAGTATAATTTATTACTTCCGTCATTTCATCACTTGATGCCATGACCCTTTGGGCAGATGCTTTTGAACTCTGTATGCCATCATAAATAGTGTAGTTATATAACCCCAGATATTTTACAATGTAATTTCGATCGAATCCCCTTGTTAACAATTGTGGTCTGTCAACTTCAGCTAAAACGAGGTTTAAAATAGAAAAAATCATAGTAACTGTAAAAATACCTAGTTTAGTTCTTCTTCTAGGTTCTTTCATATCTATTTTAACTAACCGAAAGACTAGGAAAAGAATAAGAATTAATAAATCTAGAAAAAACAGAACATCATAAGGTTTTAATAATGATAATATACTACCACTTACATCTCCAAAATTTTGAGTTTGGGTTAATGTGGGCAAAGTAATAAAATCGTTGAAAAATCGGTAATAGAGAACATTTACAAAGAGTAACAAAGATAAAAATAGATACATGGAAATTAAGATTAAGTACTTCTTTTTAGCTTTAAATAACATTGAAATACCTAAAAAGAATAATGCTGAACCGAGTGGATTTAATAGTAATAAAAATTGCTGCATTAAGTTGGAAATTCCTAAGTCAAACTGAGTGAACTGGACCAGATACGTTTTTATCCAAAGAAAGAAAACTGATAAGAGATAGAAAAATAAAAAACTTATCTCTACTCTTGTTTCTTTTATAGAGGAGACCCTCATTTTTACACCACCTAATTTAAGAAATATTAATATTAAAAAATGTTTCAAGTAATTATAAGCTTTATCTAAACATGCTTACATGAACATATATAATTATAGAGTATAGAAACAAAAAATTATAGTAATAACCAAACTGTTATGGAATAAATTTCCTTCAATATTTTGTCACATTCCTATGATTTTTATTGTGTTAACATTATGAGAGTAGTGTAATCTAACTTAAAAGGTATAGTTAACACTAAAATGAATAATTGCGCATATGTTTTTATTTAAATATGCTTAAATGTTCATGTATGCATTATTCAGAAAGGAGAAATCAACTTTAATTTTACAAGGAAAGGAAAATAAATATGAAATTAAAAAAAATCTTATATTTTGCAACCTTACTTAGTCTTGTTGTTTTAACGGCATGTGAGCCCTTAATGGTTTTAGATCCAAAGGGACCGCAAGGTCGAATAACTGCAGATGTCATTAAAATTTCCATTTGGACAATGGCAATCGTAGTTATAGTAGTTTTGTCTTTATATTTTTATATGCTTTGGAAATATAAAGCTTCTAAACAATCCAAGGACTATGAACCACCTCATATCGAGGGAAGTATTAAATTAGAAATTATATGGACTGCTATTCCCATTCTGATAGTGGCATTCCTATCTTTTATAACCATTAAGTCAACCTATGAGGTAGAAAATGTACCTAAAGGATACAAGGAAGAGCCGTTAGTAATTTACGCTTCATCTTCCAACTGGAAGTGGCATTTTAGTTATCCAGAAGAAAATATAGAAACCGTTAATTATTTGTTCATTCCTACAGATCGCCCGATTCAGTTTAAGTTATATTCTTATGGCCCGATATCAAGCTTTTGGATACCGCAGCTAGGTGGGCAAAAGTACGCAATGGCAGATATGCTAAACACATTAAATTTAGCAGCCGATGTTCCTGGAGAATATATGGGACGTAACGCAAATTTTACTGGTGAAGGATTTGCTCAACAAACCTTTAATGTTCAAGCAATGTCAAAGGAAGAATATGAAAAGTGGATATCAGAAGTAAAGGATACTGCTGACACGCTAACAGAAGATAAATTTGAGGAGCTTTTAAATCCTGGACACTTAGGTCAGTTGACTTTCAATGGTACTCATTTAGGCTTTTCACCACCACCTCATGATATGAAAAAATCTACTAGCGAAGAGAAAAACGAAGACACAGAAAATACAAAAGATATGGACATGGAGGATATGGATATGGAAGGAATGGACCATTAATTATATATTCTTCAAATAAAATTATTTTTTCTTGAAAGGAGTACTATTACATGGATTTTTTTGATAGGTTTGCTGTTCCCAATCCTGGGCCAACAATCTATGCTTCAATGGTTGCTATAGTCCTTACCATGATAGGCATCCTAGTATTTATTACGTATACAAAGAAATGGGGATATCTATGGAGAGAGTGGCTTACAACTGTAGACCATAAAAGAATAGGGATTATGTATTTAATCTCCGCATTACTAATGCTCTTCCGTGGTGGAGCAGATGCCATTATGATGCGGGCACAAACAGCTGTTCCTGATAATAATTTATTGAATGCTCAGGAATATAATGAAGTATTTACTACACACGGTGTAGTTATGATTATATTTATGGCGATGGCTTTTATAATGGCACTTATGAACTTTGTTGTACCATTACAAATTGGCGCAAGAGATGTAGCCTTTCCTAGGCTCAATGCCGTTAGTTTCTGGTTATATTTCTTTGGAGCTATGTTATTTAACATATCTTTCGTTGTAGGGGGGTCTCCAGATGCAGGATGGTCTTCTTATTTTCCACTAGCGGGTACAGATTTTAGTAAGTCAGTAGGTACCAATTATTACATGATTGCTTTACAAATTTCTGGGATTGGTACATTGATAACAGGTATTAACTTTGTTACTACTATACTAAAAATGAGAGCTCCAGGAATGACTCTTATGAAAATGCCGATGTTTACTTGGTCAGCATTGATTACAAACTTAATTATTGTTTTTGCCTTTCCCATTTTAACAATAGCGTTAATTATGGGGACAATGGATAGACTTTTTGGTACTAACTTCTTCACAACCACTGATGGTGGGATGGATATGCTTTGGGCAAACCTATTCTGGGTTTGGGGACATCCTGAAGTATATATCCTCATATTACCAGCGTTCGGAATATACAGTGAAATAATACCAACATTCGCAAGAAGAAATCTATATGGTTATAAGTCAATGGTAATTTCCATAGTGGCTATATCTGTTCTGTCCTTTTTAGTTTGGGTTCATCACTTCTTCACTATGGGACAAGGCGCTTTGGTTAATAGTATTTTCTCTATCACAACTATGGCTATTGCTGTACCAACCGGTATCAAAATATTTAACTGGCTGTTTACGCTTAGAAAAGGGAAAATTGAATTTACAGTTCCTATGCTTTATTCTTTAGGATTTATTCCTATTTTCACAATTGGTGGGGTAACAGGAGTAATGCTTGGAATGGCCAGTGCTGACTATCAATACCACAATACCATGTTTTTAGTAGCTCACTTTCACTTAGTTATAATTCCTGGGGTTGTATTCGCAATGCTTGCTGGTCTTACTTATTGGTGGCCAAAGATGTTTGGATACATGCTAAACGAGAGAATTGGAAAATGGGCGTTCTGGTTTATTTCGATAAGTGTTTGTGTAGCCTTTTTCCCAATGTTCATATCAGGTTTAGATGGACAAGCTAGAAGAATGTACACTTACTCTGAGTCAACTGGTTTCGGTATCTGGAATATGATTTCCTTTATAGGAGCTCTAGGTCTTTTAGTAGGATTTGTTTTAATAGTTTACAATATTTTATACAGTTACAAAAATTCACCAAGAAATATTTCGTCAGATCCATGGGACGCTCGCTCGTTAGAGTGGGCAACTAAATCACCTGTACCAGAGTATAATTTTGCAATCACTCCGACAGTTGATTCAACCGAGGCCTTCTGGGATTCCAAGAAAAAGGGATACAAACTATTTAGAGGTAATATTGAAAAGATTCACATGCCAAATAATAGTGGCATGCCATTTATTTTTGGATTCCTATTTTTTATTTGGGGCTTTGCATTTGTATTCGCACTTTGGATACTTTTAATCCTAGCAACAGTAGCTATATTTATTTGTTTAGCATTGCGTTCCACTGAAAAAGACAATGGAAGGTATATCTCTAAGGAAACAGTAGAAAAAATTGAAGACTCGTTGGGAGGTCCAAAATAATGAAGATTGATAATTCATTGCCTCTTGAATATAGTACCCAACAAAATCGCTTAAACATTCTTGGTTTTTGGATATTCCTTGGTGCAGAAATAGCACTATTTGGAACGCTTTTTGCCTCGTATTTTACACTTGTAGATCGGACAGGAAGCGGGCCAACTGGTGCAGAAATATTTGAAATTACACCTGTTGTTATTGAGACAATATTGTTATTAGGAAGTAGTTTTACAATAGGATTAGCTATAAATGCGATGAGACTGAAGAAACAAAAAGCTATGCTTGCATTTTTTGCGGCAACTCTTGTACTTGGTTTAGCATTTTTAGGAGTGGAAATTTACGATTTTGTTGTCTACATTCATGAGGGAGCAACTTTACAAACTAGTGGCTTTACTGCAATCCTATTCACTCTTTTAGGAACGCATGGAGCTCACGTAGCGTTCGGTATTTTATGGGGTACATTAATCATACTACAAATAAAAAGAGATGGGATAAATGAAAGGACAGCCAATAAAGCATTTATTTTCTCTCTTTACTGGCACTTTATAGATGTTGTCTGGATATTCCTTTATAGTTTTGTATTCTTGAAAGGGATGATGTAAATATGAGTGAATTATTTCCTAAAAAACATGTTATGGGCTTTCTCTCTTCTTTAATACTTACCGCCATAGCATTGACTGTTTATTTTTTTGACCTTTCATTTGCTATGGGTTCTACCATACTGTTAATAACAGCTTTTATTCAGGCTTTGGTACAACTAGTAATTTTCATGCATGCAGGTGAATCAAAAGACAAAAAAGTCATATACACTAGTATATATTATGGTCTATTTATTGCGATTGTAACTGTTTTCGGAACACTGCTCGCTTTAATATGGGGATATTATTAAAAAAGAGTACTACTTTACTCTAACCCGTTCCATTTTATAAAATTTAACAACTTTTAGATCAATAATGATAAAAATACAAAAGGCATGGTTAATACCATGCCTTTTGTGTTTTAATTAAAAAATAATTATCTTTTACTTTATTGAACAAATATAATTATTGTTCATGTGTCCAAGTAACTGATTGACCAGTTTTAGGACATGATGGAAACTTGTCTCCTTGCTGTAGCACCACATGTTCGCCATCCGCATCTATATAATGTCCAGACTCCATAACAGTATCTCCTGTTTGATGAGTGTGACTAGCATGTGTCCAAGTTGTTTCCTTTCCTGTATTGGGGCAATTCGGAAAAGTATCTCCTTGAATTAGTTCCTGTTTTGCTCCGCCTGCATCTATATACTGGCCAGATTCTTTTACAGTTTCCCCTGAGTGATGATGATCAGTAAAGTGACTCATAATTCATACCTCCATTTTTAAAATTCACTACAGACGTTATTTTTTTCTGTTAGGTATTAAAATATACATTCAAAGATTTCATTTACCATGTAACTCTAGAGTTTTTGAGTTATAGTTTGAAAAATTTGGTACAATTTTTTTAATTTTTAATTTTTAATTTTGCTGTTAATTATATACTCCGCCTTTTTAATGTGAATATAATTTAGTTTTAATGTAATTATAATTGTTACTAAAGGGAGTTAATCTATACTATAGTTGGTTAATAACATTTAGAGCATCTAAAGAAGGGTGTTTGAAAAAATATGCTATAATAGTAAGAAATTATTACCAAGGAGTAAGAATTTATGGAACATTTAGGTGAAGATAAAGATTATAATGGTTCTACAACGGATTACTATAATAATAAATTAGATGAAGAAACTCTTTTTATCGTTTCTCAAACTTTCAAGGCTCTTTCTGAACCAACAAGGATTAAGATATTACATCTACTTTCAGATAAACCACACTCAGTAAACGAAATTGCTGAAAAGTTACAAATGCTGCAATCTACAGTTTCACATCAATTAAGTTTTTTGAAAAATCTTCGCCTTGTAAAATATAGAAGAGAAGGAACGACCATTATTTATTCATGTGATGATGAACATGTTATGAGTGTTTTAAATCAAATGATAGATCATGCCCAACATTAACAATTCCATAAAGGAATGTGTTATTCAATTTGAAGGATGGGGATTTTTCCTTCCCCATCTTCATCTAAGGATAAAATATAAATTGATATTGACACAAATGCAATTGTGTACATATAATTTATATATGATTATATGTATATCTGTTCATATATTTACAATTCGGAAATTGGGGTATATCTATATAGGAGGGGTACATCTATGGGAGAAGGAAAACATCAATTAAAAAGGGAATTTACCTTAGAAGGTTTAGATTGTGCAAATTGTGCCATGAAGATTGAGAGAGGTGTTTCTTCTATAAACGGGGTTAAAGAATGTAATGTTAATTTTGCAACCCAGACTATATCTTTGCAATACGATAAAGAGCAAGAGGTAGAGATATTAACGAAAGCAGAAAAAACAATTACTCGTCTAGAACCCCATGTTAAACTTTTAGAGAAACAAAAAAGGCAGAAGAAAAAAGCTCAATCACACTCAGGTGAACATACCCATGAACATGTCCATGATCATAATCATAATCATGATCACGACCACGGGCACTCACATGCTCATGGGCATACCCATGAACATGGAAGTAATGATCTAAAGAAAATGATTAGCAGGTTAATTATAGGAGGCATTATTTTTGGATTGGGTATCTTTGCTCCATTAAGCGGGACTTTAGAATTGGTAACATTCTTAATTGCTTATCTAATAGTGGGTGGAGATATTGTTCTTCGAGCTATAAAGAATATAACTAGAGGACAGGTGTTTGATGAACACTTTTTAATGGCTTTAGCAACTATTGGAGCTTTTGCGATTCAAGAGTATCCAGAAGGTGTAGCAGTAATGTTATTTTATCAAGTTGGTGAGTTATTCCAAAGTATCGCTGTTAATCGTTCTAGGAAATCAATTAGCAGTTTAATGGAGATTCGTCCTGACTATGCAAATATTAAAATAGGTTCAGAAATAAAAAAAGTCGACCCTGAGGAAGTTTCTATTGGGGACATTATTGTAATAAAACCTGGCGAAAGAGTGCCCTTAGATGGCGTGGTCTTAGAGGGTACATCTAGTGTCGATACGTCAGCGTTAACAGGGGAGTCAGTCCCTAGAGATATTGAAAGTGGTAATGATGTACTAAGCGGATTCATTAATAAAAATGGATTTTTAACTGTAAAAGTTACAAAAGAGTTTAGTGAATCCACCGTTTCTAAAATCTTAGAGTTAGTACAAAATGCAAGCAGTCGTAAAGCTCCAACAGAGAACTTTATTACGAAATTCGCTAGGTACTATACTCCGGTGGTTGTAATAATAGCTGTTTTATTAGCTGTAGTACCTCCGATATTAATGCCTAGTGCTACATTTTCCGAGTGGTTATATAGAGCGTTAATCTTTTTAGTTATTTCTTGTCCTTGTGCTTTAGTTGTCTCTATACCTTTAGGTTTCTTTGGCGGAATAGGC
Organism: Niallia sp. FSL W8-0635; assembly: GCF_038007965.1. Classification (GTDB taxonomy): domain Bacteria; phylum Bacillota; class Bacilli; order Bacillales; family Cytobacillaceae; genus Niallia. The sequence continues at coordinate 117,696 of NZ_JBBOYD010000002.1, forward strand.
GCAGCTTCAAAAAAGGGTATCTTAGTAAAAGGAAGTAACTATTTAGAGGCTTTAAATGATGTGAAGTATGTGGTATTTGATAAGACTGGTACTTTAACTAAAGGTGTATTTGAGGTTGTTTCTATTCATCCGGCTAACGGGTTTACAGAAGCTGAAATAATAAAATATGCTGCTTACGCAGAAGCATATTCTAATCATCCAATAGCAGAATCCATTAAAAAGGCTTATGGGAAAGAAATACAGGATGACAGTATTAAAAGTTATAATGAAATACCAGGCCATGGAATTTCAGTCATAATGGACGGTAAAGAAATATTAGCTGGAAACCATAAACTAATGATGAAAGAGAATATAAAGTATCACAACTATAGTGAAATTGGTACGATTGTCTATGTAGCTTATGATAAGAATTTTATCGGATCTATTGTCATTTCGGATAAGATTAAAGAAGATTCTCCTGAGGCAATTCAATCATTAAAACAACAAGGGATTAAAAAGACAGTAATGCTAACTGGAGATGCAAAATCAGTTGGCGAGCAAGTTGGAAATATCCTTGGAATCGATGAGGTACATTCAGAACTTCTTCCTCAAAATAAAGTGGAAGAGATTGAAAAATTAGATGCTGCCAAGAATTCTAAAGATAAGATTTTGTTTGTTGGTGATGGGATAAACGATACACCTGTATTAGCTAGAGCAGATGTTGGTATGGCAATGGGTGGATTAGGATCAGATGCAGCAATTGAAGCTGCAGACATTGTAATAATGACTGATGAACCATCTAAAATAGCAACAGCAATAAAACTTGCTAAGCGGACTAGAAGTATTGTTTGGCAAAATATCATATTCGCACTAGGAGTAAAAGCGATCTTCTTATTACTTGGAGCTTTTGGAATTGCTACGATGTGGGAAGCAGTATTTTCAGATGTAGGTGTTACCTTACTTGCTGTTCTGAATGCAATGAGAATATTAAGAGTAAAAAACATTTAATCATTTGGCCTTTAGCCATGGATTATACAGAAGCGGATGTTGTAGTAAAGATTCTACTAAGGATGCAGCGAAAGTAGTAAGTGATTGTTGTCTCCGAAGTCTGAAGAAAAGGCTAGCTCATAAGTGATACAGGGCCAGCTTTAACCGTTATTTTAAATGCATTATGTTACTACGAATGAAAAGTAAAACTGTAAAACGAGATGTCTAATAACGACATCTCGTTTTTTGTGTTAATACTCTGACGTAATAATAGGGGTACCAATCGTTACTTTTACCTGATCCGCCGATTCATTAGTCAATCTGTATGCGATATGAAGGTTCATATATTGATTATCACCAAGAGGAAGTTTAGTTTCCAAACGTTTTGTATATGCAGATAGCGAAATAAAATTATCTTCATTAAGACTTTGTAATTCTTCTCCCGAAAAACTAACCAATAATTCGGATGCTTCTGTATACAAAGGTTGTTCTATATCTGTAGTTCCTTGAACCGTATAAAATGTAGAATAGTTCTCTATTTTTTGTTTATACATATTGAAAATTCTTGGCCATTTGCTTTCATTCCAATCACCTTTTACATCATAAGTAATACTTAAATTATATTTACCTTTTTGAGAATAAATAATGATTAAGATTTTCTCTTCCATTTCTAAATTGGAAGACTTTTTATTCCCTTCAATTTTATAATGATCTTTCTCAGCTTGTTTTTTAGACCAAGTATAATCTTTTTCCGTTCTCATGAAAGTGGAAATTGCTTGATCAAGATCTCTCATTTTAGTAAATTGTCCAATTGGTTCTTTTATATACATACTCCATGTAGTTACCTTTATATTGTTTTTATTAGCTATTTTTGTAATCTGACTTAACTCATTATCTGCATAAAAAGCTTTAGTTTCCTTGGTTGTAATAGTTACTAGTAGTAAAAGACATAATAAAATTAATATGGATTTTTTCATTTTTTTCAACTCCCCTTATAAAAAAGAATAGCCAACTAAAAGACAATTTATACTAGATTACTATTTTTAAAATTGAATAGTTAGGATTATTATCCATTTATAAATATTTTGATTAGTTGGCTTCTCATTTTGTTTGTTCTTTATTCAAATATTGACTTGAATAAAAAGATGAGTAAGGGGTATACTATATTCAAATGTATATTTGAATGAACGAGTATAGGGGGAAAGAAATGATTAAAAAGGATATATGTGAAATTTATTGTTATGACGAAGAAAAAGTCAATCGAATACAAGGAGATTTGAACAAGGTTGATTTCTCTAGTTTGTCCCAATTGTTAAAATCCATTGCTGATGAAAATAGAGCAAAGATTACCTATGCCTTGTGCCAAGATGAAGAATTATGCGTTTGTGATGTGGCTAATATTATTGGTGCAAGCGTTGCTAATGCTTCTCATCATTTAAGAACTCTTCATAAGCAAGGTATTGTTAACTATAGGAAGGAAGGGAAATTAGCGTTTTACTCCTTAGGTAATGAACATATTCGGCAAATAATGATGATTGCTCTAACTAATATTAATGAGGTGAAAGTAAATGTCTGATCAGCAAGGAAAACTATCCGAACAAGAAATGAAAGCATATCGTGTTCAAGGATTCACTTGTACGAACTGTGCAGCCAAATTTGAAAACAATGTTAAAAATCTTTCTGGAGTACAGGATGCAAAAGTAAATTTTGGAGCATCTAAGGTTTATGTTCAAGGAAACACAACCATTGAAGAATTAGAAAAAGCCGGAGCTTTTGAGAATCTAAAAATTCGTGATGAAAAAGAACAACAAGTGGAACGAGAACCCTTTTGGAAACAAAAAGAAAACATTAAAGTGTATATTTCCGCCATATTACTAGTTATAAGTTGGTTTATAGGAGAGCAATTTGGAGAAGAACATATTCTTACGAATATTGGCTATGCAGCATCTATTGTTATTGGAGGATATTCTTTATTCTTAAAAGGGCTAAAAAATCTTGTTCGGCTAAATTTTGATATGAATACACTGATGACCATTGCGATAATAGGTGCTGCTATTATTGGTGAATGGGGTGAAGGCGCAACAGTTGTTATTTTATTTGCAATTAGTGAAGCATTAGAGCGCTATTCAATGGATAAAGCACGTCAATCTATTGAATCACTAATGGATATCGCTCCAAAAGAAGCGTTAATTCGTCGTGGAAATGAAGAGATGATAATTCATGTAAATGATATACAAGTTGGAGACATCATGATTGTTAAGCCTGGACAAAAACTAGCGATGGATGGGACAGTTGTCAAAGGAACATCTACACTGAATCAGGCAGCCATTACAGGTGAAAGTGTTCCTGTGACAAAAACTATTGACGATGAGGTTTTTGCAGGAACATTAAATGAAGAAGGACTACTTGAAGTAAGAGTAACGAAACGAGTAGAAGACACGACATTATCTAAAATTATTCACCTTGTTGAAGAAGCACAAGCTGAACGAGCACCTTCTCAAGCGTTTGTTGATAAATTTGCCAAATACTATACACCTGCAATTGTTATTCTGGCAGTTTTAATAGCAGTAATTCCTCCGTTGTTTGGTGGTGATTGGAGTGAATGGATTTATCAAGGTTTGGCTGTACTAGTTGTCGGTTGTCCTTGTGCATTAGTTGTTTCTACTCCTGTTTCCATCGTAACTGCTATAGGGAATGCTGCAAAAAATGGCGTTCTAATAAAAGGTGGAATTCATTTAGAAGAAACAGGACACTTAAAAGCAATTGCATTTGATAAAACAGGAACTTTAACTAAAGGTGTTCCAGCTGTTACGGATTTAGTTACTTTTAACGGAAATAAAGAACAATTATTAAAAGTTACAGCAGCTATTGAAAAAGGTTCACAGCATCCCCTTGCTTCCGCCATTTTAAGAAAAGCAGAAGAAACAGGATTGAATATAAATGAAGTGATTGTAGAAGATTTTCAATCCATTACAGGTAAGGGTGTAAAAGCAAGAGTTAGTAATGAAATGTACTATGTTGGAAGCCCTAACCTATTCCAAGAATTACATGGCAAGATTGAAAGTTCCACTGAAGAACATATTACCCGTATGCAAACTGAGGGTAAAACTGTTATGGTTCTAGGAACAAATCAAGAGATCCTTTCATTAATTGCTGTAGCTGATGAAATTAGAGAATCTTCCAGAGAAGTAATAGACAAGTTAAACAAATACGGAATTGAAACAGTTATGCTAACTGGTGATAATGAAAGGACTGCGTTAGCCATTGGAAAACAAGTTGGTGTTTCGGATATTAAAGCTGATTTGCTTCCAGAGGATAAACTAAATTATATTAAAGAACTTCGTGGCAAACATCAAAGTGTTGCAATGGTTGGAGACGGTGTAAACGATGCGCCAGCACTAGCAGCTTCAACAGTAGGTGTGGCTATGGGAGGTGCTGGAACTGATACAGCACTAGAAACAGCAGATATTGCTCTAATGTCTGATGATTTAAGTAAATTACCGTATACGATTAAATTAAGCCGCAAAGCTTTAACCATTATCAAGCAAAACATTACTTTCTCTTTGGCTATAAAATTATTAGCTTTAGTCTTAGTAATTCCTGGCTGGTTAACATTATGGATAGCCATATTTGCTGATATGGGAGCAACCCTTTTGGTAACATTAAATAGTTTAAGGTTATTAAAGGTAAAGAATTAATAACTTTATTAGGTGGCATTCCTGTTTTTAGCAGGAATGCCTTTTTTTAACAAGGAACAAATCAAAAATATAAGCAAGGGTAGATACAGAGAAGCCCTTTATCATCTTCAATAGAATAAAAAACAAATATCCTAGGTCAGTTTTCTAAAAATGATGTATATGTTAGAAAACAAAGGAATTTCATAAAATATTTTATGAAGTCCAAACGGGGTTGCATTCCAATAATAAATAATAAAGTACCTAGTGAATAAGTTTGTGAAAAATAACACTTAAACAATAGGGGGCGTTAGTTAATTAAAAATCAAACAACTTTATTATCAAATTCGAAGATAAGAATAATTATAGTGATACAAAATTAACAACTTTAAATAATCCATCCTACAATATATCGTAGGATGGTTCTTGTTTTTTATGTCAAAAAAACGTATTTATTATCTCTATACAATTGGAGAAAAAGAAAATGAAAAATTCATTGTCAAAATTATCATTTCAACCTCACTTTTCTTAATAAAATTAAGAAAAAAATAAAGGATGATAATTTTGCTAATAAAAAAATCTAAAAATAATAAACACTCTCTTGTTTACAAAACATCTACCTTTTATACTGAGAAGCATCTAGTTAAACTTACTTATATAAATAAAATCACCTTTAATGCTGCTAATGGAAAAAAAACAATTGAAGTTTTATGGTCAAATATAAAAGAACTGCCGTTATCAAAAAATATCTCATAGGTTATCAAATAGAAGACTGAAAGAAAAATTTAAAGTTATTTCAAAAAAGTCGGGTAGAAATTTTTAATTGCGTTTAGTTATTAAAAGGGAACAAGAAAAAAATATAAAGAGAAAAATAGTAGGGATAGTAGTTATATTTATAAACGCGCAGCCTGAAGGTAGCGCGTTATTTTTTTTAAGGCTGATTTCGTATTATTAATAATATAATAATAAGTAGTAGTAGTTATCGTACTTGACGATAAGTTACTACTCGTTTGTTTTCCGTATTCTACTTTGCTACACTTAACCTAAAAAGCAGGTGATAGCATGTGTGGTCGCTTTACTTTATTTACTGACTTTGGAACAATTATTGACCGCTTTAATATCGACTCAGCAATTGAAGAATCCCTTTATAATCCAAATTATAATGTAGCTCCCTCTCAATCCGTACTTTCTGTGATTAATGATGGGGAAAAGAATCGTCTTGGATATTTACGTTGGGGATTGATTCCTCCCTGGTCTAAAGATATGAAAATCGGTTATAAAATGATTAACGCTCGTTCAGAAACAATTGCCGAAAAACCAAGTTTTCGAAATGCCTATAAAAAGAAACGCTGTTTAATCCTTGCTGATTCGTTCTATGAATGGAAACGTACAGATGAACGTAAAATTCCTATGCGTATTAAACTGAAAAATGATCAACCATTTGGTATGGCTGGTTTATGGGAATCTTGGAAATCCCCAGAAGGAGAAATGATATATTCTTGTTCTGTAATTACCACTCAACCAAATAAGTTAATGACTGAAATACATGATAGAATGCCAGTAATATTAAAACCTGAAGATGAACAATTCTGGCTAAATCCAACAAATACAGATACTAACTCGTTAAGTAAATTACTTGTTCCCTTTGACTTTGAACAAATGGAAGCTTTTGAAGTTTCAAGTGATGTTAATTCTCCAAAAAACAATTCACCTAGCTTAATTCAGCAAATTTGTTGATGAATTAACCAATTAGTAAAAATATGTCGCCATACATAAATAAAGAAAGTTGCGAAGCTTTAACTATTTCACTATATATTTTTGCTGAATTATACCTAGGTCTACGAAAAAAGGTGAAGTCATTTTGTTTATTTTCCAAACGAATGCTAATTAATCTATTAAAGATGAATACGCTTTTTTCTTTGAAGTCAAATTAATAAATGAAACTTCCGCTCATCTCTTTAATATAAATTCTATCGTAAGATTTAAATTAGTTACCTAAACCTAATATTGTTTTATATGTCTCCATCTTGTGGAGAAAAGATTCTTCACCACCTTCAAGATATTGCAATATATGTTTAGTTATCTTGGCATTGCCATGATATCCTTGAGCTTCAACCCACCCTTTTCCATTATTTGAAGCTAGGACAATAACTTGCTCTGCACCTGCATTAGTTACTATGCTGGGGTTACCCCCTCTGTTAGGATAGATGTCGTACGATACTTTAGTGTTATACTTTAAGTAAATAACACGGAGGTCGATCGATATGAAAGAAAAAAATGGAGTACGATACTCGAAGGAACAAAAAGAGGCAATTGTTAAACGAATGATGCCACCACATAACGAATCAGTGGCTACTATCTCGAAGGAAGAAGGCATCACAGAACCAACGTTGTACAAGTGGCGTAAGGCTGCACGTGAAGCTGGTGTGGCAACGCCTGGCAATGGACAAACAAGTGACAAATGGACCAGTCAAGATAAGTTTTTAATCGTGATGGAGACCTTTGCGATGAACGAAACGGAATTGGCTGAATACTGTCGTAAAAAGGGTTTGTACCGTGAACAGATTGAATTATGGCGATCTGTTTGTCTCCAGGCAAACGGACAAGTATTTGATCAATCAAAGCAGTTATCTGGTGCGTTAAAGGAAGAACAGAAACGGGCAAAACAGTTAGAAAAAGATCTTCAAAAGAAGGAGAAAGCATTAGCGGAAGCTGCGGCGTTATTATTACTTAGAAAAAAGGCCCAAGCGATTTGGGGGGACGACGAGGAAGAATGATTAGCCCATCAAATCGCGCATTAGCTGTAGAACTCATCCAAGAAGCCAATCAAAATGGTGCGCGGTTAGCGAAGGCTTGTGAGGAACTTTATATTAGTGTACGAACCTACGAGCGCTGGGTGGCAGATGGTAAGGTTAAGGTCGATCAGCGTCCCTTTGCGAAAAGACCTGTTCCAAAAAATAAGTTGTCCGAGGAAGAGAAAAAGGAAATACTCGAGGTTGTTACACAAGAAGAATATGCCGACTTACCGCCGACACAAATTGTCCCAAAGCTTGCGGATAAAGGAACATATATTGCGTCAGAATCTACGTTTTACCGTGTTTTACGTGAAGGAAAGATGCAACACCACCGTGGACGTAGTCAAAAGCCAACACGAAGAATCCCCGAGAGTCATCTGGCCACATCGCCAAATCAGGTGTGGACATGGGATATTACGTGGCTTGGTGGACCTGTGAAAGGCTTGTATTATCGCCTCTATTTAATACTCGATCTATTTAGTAGAAAAGCAGTTGGGTGGGAAGTATGGGAAAAGGAAGAAGCGACACACGCTGAATCACTTGTAAAAAAAGCAGTCATTAATGAGAAAATCCAAGGGGCACCACTGGTGTTGCATTCAGACAATGGGAGTCCGATGAAAGCTGAGACTTTTTTAAGTTTACTTGAGAAGTTGGGGATCCAAAGTTCCTTTTCAAGACCACGTGTAAGCAATGATAATCCTTATTCAGAAGCCATGTTTCGAACACTTAAATACCGCCCTGATTATCCGCATAAGGGCTTTACCTCACTTGAAGAAGCCAGACAATGGGCACACCAATTTGTCCATTGGTATAATCATATTCATCTGCATAGTGGGCTGAATTATGTAACACCGGCACAGTGTCATGCCGGAGAACACGTAACCATATTGACAAAGAGAAAAGACGTATATGAAGCCGCAAAAGCGAAGCATCCAGAACGCTGGGCGAGGAGTCTAAGAAATTGGACACCTATTGAAAAAGTAGCACTTAATCCAATGCGTGATGAGGGAAAAAGGAAACGTTGAGTCCGCCTTAATACACTTTATTCCCTGATGATTTGAATGGAAAGAATGGATTTCCTTTCCATTCAAATCATCAGGCCAGCAAGCGTAACGCGGTAGCCTTGACTGAACACAACACTAAAGTAACTAAATGCGACAACTATGTTGACAAACACCGGTTATGAGTAACTATAATTACTTGCCTTTTGTTTTTTATTTTTTTTAAACTTTCAACTAAATTTTTATATATATATTGGCTATCCAAATTATCTTCCGGCTGATCGATAAGAAGTGGTGTATTATCGTTGGTATGTAGGCCAAAATTAAAAATAAATGTGAGAATTGCAGCGACTTTTTGTCCAAGAGATAAAGTTTCAATTGGAAGTAATAAAACTCCTTGTGATTTAGTGGATTCTTTAGAATTAATATTAAAATAAATATCAAAATCATCTTTAGCAGCAAAATACTTTCTTAGACATGCATCAATATTATTTTGATTTATAAATAATCCTTTAATTATTTCTCTATAAATTGAGTTTAAATTTTGACCTGTAATTGCTTCGTAACCTTCATTTACATCGTATAAAGACTTGTTAGCATTACTTTTCATAACACTAGATAAGCTAACTATCGCTTCTAACTTACTGAATCTTTGCCAAAGTAGTAATTCAAGAAAATCTAAAAAATCAATTTTTTCTATGATTTGGTATAGATATCTTTCAACATCTCCCCAGGTTAATAACAAACCTTTTATATGACGTTCTCTATTTATATTAAATAGTAGCTCTTCTAAGAAATCATGTTGTGGTTTATTACCGTGACCATAGTATATTTGCAAAATTTTTTTATTATTTTCATTAAAGCTGCTTATTTTTTCTGATACTATCTTTTTTCGTTCATTCATAGAAATCTTTAAAGAAGGTATTTGTTCTTTTAAATATTTTCTGTATTCCTATTAGTATTTCGAAGCTCCATAAGAAAAGAATCTATTTCATCAAACCTTATACCGTCGAAAATAACCTCTTTTACAAAGTCACCAATCTCACCTTTTTCTATTCTATGTACAATATTATTTATAGAATAGCTTTGGCGAAAAACATTATTTAAGATATCATTCTTGAGATATCCAGTTACTGGTCCAATTTGCTCACCGCTAATCTTATATAAATCTATCCAGTGATCTGCTAAAATTAATTTATGCATATCATTTCTTTCTTCCTTAAATGCCTTTTCTAAGAAAAATTCAGAAGTATAATACTCCTTGTGGGGGTCTAGCTGTGAAATAAATTTTAGCATATAGTCATCGTTATTATAGGTAAACTCAATTTCTATAACTCTATGTTCTGCGAGAAACTTAAGCTGTTGCTGATTAGCAGATGTACGTGAAAAAATAGTATCTATTAAATTTAGTAATGTAGACTTTCCAGTACCTCTGCCACCAATAATACAATTCAAATCTTTTGAAAAATCTACATAGAAACCGTTATCACCAATACTTATATTCCCTAAAAAACCCTTATCAGAGGGTTTTACATGGATATTTTTAATGAATTTATCAGTTACTTGTGGTTTCTCAGTGTAAATAGAAAACTTATAATCAGTTAATGCTTTTCTAAAACTGTTGAAAGATAATTCGTTTATCTTAATCCATGTATTTCTTATACCTATATCTTCTAGATAGTGAGAATCACCTTCATATATTATACAGAAGTCTTCTTTTCTTTTGTTTGAGTATTGTAAAATTTTTTTTTCAAACAGGTTATCTATATTATTTAAACTTGTAAATCCTAAAAGATGACTAGTAGCAAAGAGTTCCTTTTTATATAAACCAGTACCTAAGAAATCAGAAGAGTTAATGTGGGCTATATAACCTATTCCACCAATCTTTTGAATTTTTTTAATAATAGTTAGGCTAGTATCTATTGTTCCATCTACAGTAGAGTAAATATGGTTATTTACTAACTTCTGTACTTCAGAAATGCTACTTTCATCAAATATTCCTACTACATGGTTTTTATCAGAACAGGATATTTCTAACCCTAACAGTAAGAAAATTGATTTCCGGTATGTTGCACTTGATTTTATTCTTGTTTTAAAATACTCATTTAAGGCAAATTTGAGTTTATCATATCCTCCGATTGTGTTGTGATCTGTAATCACAACTAATTGAATGTTTTCACTATATAATTTATGTGCAATTAACATGTAGGTTAGATACTCTTTAAAGTTTTCATAGGGTATGTTCTTTTCTTCAAGTAACTTATAGTATCCATTACCCTCAAAATTTCCTTTTGTTATTTGTTCTGAAAAAGTTTGTATTTGTTCCTTATTAAATAATAATTCCCTTTCGCATATCTCTAAGATATCTTCAACTTCTAATTCTTTATACGTTTTTCCTTTGGTGAGTTTATAATCATGGGAAGCAGGAGTATGTAAGTGTATTTCACATTTTTGCAATGTACCAAATTTAGTTTTATTTTTTTTAAATTCATTAACTAGTGTATTCAATGAATTGACCTCCTTGCTGGTATATTCAATTATAAAAAGTACTAATTATGGAGATCAACATTATAGAAGCCATTCCGAGTACTTTCTATAGCAAATGTCAATGCTCCTATAAAATATTATAATTTTTAAAACACTCTCATTTGTAATTAATGGTAATTATATCAATAATTTTCTTAGTAGAGAAATGTTTTTTATAATAAACCACCACTCAATTTCTTCTGACAAGTAGTAGTGTTAATCAATGTAATCCCCTGAAATTTGGAGCGGATGTTAGCGAATCTAAATATTTTTAAACTTCTTCTCATTTGTAATAGGTGAAACAAAGAATTCAGATTTTTGATATAATTACCAATATCCTAATTAGATAAGGAAAACTACTTAAATCAGAATTGGAGAAAGAACAATATGAAATTTTCAAAGATAGGTTGGTCTCTTGTTACAGCAGCTGCAACGATAATTATTGGCTATGGTGCAAAGAAGGGGAAAATTCCTTTTATTTCATCTAAGATAGTTGACCTATCTAAAGTTGCTTCTGATACAGTACTTAATGAAGAGAAATCGTTTGGTGGCCTTAAAGAGAGCACGCTCAATGAGATAGCAACAAATACTTATAAAGGTGTGAAAGCATTTATTGACGACAGTGAATTAGTGTTCAAGTTTAGATCTAATTCGAATAAAATGATTTTAGAGTCGAAATTTAAAATAGATGCTGCTGGAAAGTTAGTTATGACTTTTGTATCTGGAAATTATGGAAACCATCCTACAGCACCATTGTTTTTTAAAGATAATTTAGTTGAAGCAATGAATAAAGCCAATAGAACTTTGTAAAAGATTATAGATATGGAATTTATGACTGTGAAGTACCTTCAAGTATAAGATAGTATATTTCACTTTTTTGATAACTTCTGAAACTATTGAAAATAATAGGATAAAAAGTTAAACTTAAATCAGATTATTTTTCTATTTTGGATTTTTCTTTTACTTAGTAAATGTAGAGCCTTTGGGTTCAGTTTTAATAGCAGCTGTGCTATTAACTGTCCTGAAGGCTTTTTTTTATGAAAAAAGTAAATGACAAAAAAGAAAATTAATAGAAATGAAACAAAATACTAGGAGGGAAAGGTTTTGACGACGACTAAATTATTTGATTCTAATGTCTGTAGGAGGATTGCATATGTATAAAATCACATGCTTTTGTTCTCTAGAACCTACAAAGTTAGAAAGCTTATTAAAGGGTATAGGATTTTCAAGTAAAAAAGATGGATTGGAATGGTATTTTGAAGATATAGTTTTTCGTATTGAACCATTTAAAGGACATTCTAATCAAAGAGAAAAGGGATATAGAGTGTATTTTAATGGTAAAAATACTATGAGCTTTTCTTATATGTTTGACCTTTCATTAGGAACTTTAAATACTACAATTACCTGTATTGAGTATATGTTAAGGGAGGAAGGGAAAAACTCTAATGATTGGCTATCACTTTTAGATAATAGTCCCTCTATAATTACTATTGACACAAGGGGTTTCTATCAAAAAAACAGTATAAATATAATTGTTACTAATAATACTGTAGTGTTCCAATTGAGAAGTAAAAAGAATACAAGCTTAAAATTAATAAGCGGGTTAAAAAGGATCGAAGAATTGGTTGAATATATTATTCCAACCACTTACGATCTTTTTTCATTTGAGGAGGAATTAGCATAATGGTTGATTTTTATACTAGTAAACATTTCTATCAAATTCGTGAAAATATATTATTGATTGACGGAAAAATAGAAGAAAAGGGCAATATTTCTGTATATCATCTTATAAAAGATGAACCCGCTTTTATTAAAATATCTCAAAAAGGCAATATACCAAAAATAATAAAAACAGAAGATGTATTATTCGTTGATAATTCATCAGAAATTTATCATGGCCAAAAAACAATTAAGAAACATTTTCTCGTGTCGGTTCTACTTAAATTTAATGAGCAAGAAAGATATATAACTACAGATATTTTGGCTGCTAATGAGGACCATGCAAAGAGAATTATCAAGGTCAACTATAGTATGTTTCATATTTTAAATATAAATGTTAAGAATGTGAACATCGTTAGGTTATTCAATAACTTCCAATAAGGAAAAGGGAGAAACCACTACTATTATCAATAGTAGTGGTTTCTTAATGAAAATATTTAATGATGCTTCATTTAATATTGATAAGAAAAACGGAGGAAAAGTTTTATGAATAGATTTGAAGATTTAATTAAAATACTAAAAAAACGTGGATGGGATTATACAATGAAAAAAAATGGAAACATTAGATTTATTTTAGGGAATCAAGAAATTATATGCTTTAAAGTGGACGCAGAAGGTATTAAAAAAATCATACTTGATATTATAAACTGGTAAACTAAAAGGATTATATTAGAGGGCAGAAAATCCCTTTAGAACACTTATTATACATTTTAGATAAAGAATCTTCCTCTTTTAACAGAAGCGCAAATAACAGCTATTTTGTAAGTTTGAGAGTGTCTAGAACAAATACGATACAATATATATATATGGGTGTTTATGGCATCATAAAAATGTAGGGTATGGCATTAAATTTGTGCAATAGGGCCGTAGGCCCTGCACAAATTAAAAAACCACTTGTCAACATTCCAAAATACACATACACTTCCTGTTGGGACAAACAAGCGCAGGAGGTATTAAGGAGATGTTGGCAGTGGCCGAAATTAATTATATCAGACATGAGGTAAACATAAAAGACAGTAACTATTCGGAGATTGCACAAAGAATAGGAAGAGATCGTAGAACTGTTAAGAAGTATGCAGAACAGGATGATTTTAGTCCTGTAGAAAATATCAAACAAGACAGACCATCTCCAGTGATGGATCCTATTAAACATATAGTAGATGAATGGTTAATAGAAGATTTTAAACAAAAGAGAAAATTCCGTAGAACTGCAAAGAGAATTTGGGAGCAATTAAAAGAGGAGTTTGATTTTAAGGGTTCTGATCGAACAGTAAGAAACTACATATCCCATCGAAAAAAAGAACTATTAAATGAAACGAATCAAGCAGCGTTATCACTAGAGAGCAAACCTGGGTCAGCTCAAGTGGATTTTGGAGAAGCTCCGTTTAAATATCAAGGGGAACAGATAACTCTACCCTATCTGGTTCTTTCTTATCCATATAGTAATTCATTTTATTTTCAGGTATTCCCCGCTCAAAACAAAGAGTGTTTTTTAGAAGGATTAAAGCGTATTTTTCACCATATGGGTGGTGTTCCAAGAACAATTAGATTCGATAATCTTTCAGCTGCCGTAAAGAAGGTATTGCCAAATGGCGAACGGCAGTTAACAGAGGAATTTCAGAACTTCGTTCTACACTATGGGTTCGAAAGTGAATTTTGTAATCCTAATAGTGGGAATGAAAAGGGTCATGTGGAAGCAATGGTGAAATATGTGAGAAACAATTATTTATTGCCTGGTCTCCACGTACTGAATTTAGACGAACTTAATAAGACGTTGTGGGAAAAAGCTGAGAAAGATCGTGAGAGAAAACATTATGAAAAGGAATCTTTCATATCCCAGCTGTTTGAAGAGGATCGGAAAGCCTTTTTGGTTTTACCAAGTAAGGAATACCAATGCATCAGATACGAAACAGTGAAAGCCGATAAGTACGGTTATATTAAAGTAGAAAAAAATCTATATTCTACTTCACCAAGATACGCTTTAAATAAGGTTCTAATTCGTATTTCATATAATTCAATTGATATTCTTACAGATGATTATCAACTAGTCGTTAGCCATCCTCGACTCTATGGTCAATATAGAAAATCGATTAATTGGCAGCCATACTTAAATCTAATGGCCAAACGTCCTATGGCACTTAAATATACTAGTTTCTATGAGCAGTTACCACAAGAATGGCAAACATATTTTAATTCATGTACTTCCTCTGAAAAATCAGAAGCCCTGAAGTTATTAGGTACAGTGATGAAAGATTATGATTTTAGTAAAATTACTGAAGCGCTGAAGATTGCATCAGAGCATGGTCATCCTTCGGTTGAATCAATTAAACAAGTATTCTACCAACTAATTAATGGTCGAGGGATACGCGAAGAAGTACATCTCCAAAAGTCATTGCCTATTATGCCGGAGGCTACTAGAGGTCTACAGCATTATAATCAGCTTCTAAAAGGAGCTGAAATAAATTGAGTACGCAGATTCAAGAATTCGCTAAACGATTGAAATTAAGTTGGATTAGAGAACATTATCAAGAGATAGAAGCCACATCAAATGAAGAGTATTTACTGAAGCTTTTTGAAAAAGAAATTGAGCAACGAGAAGAACGAAAAACAAATCTTTTACTTACACAAGCAAGCTTACCTAAAGTCAATGGGAAACCTTTTGATTGGAAGGACATTGTCCTAACAGCAGGACTAAGTAGTGAAGACCTATTAAATGGAGTATTCATGGAGCAGCAAGAAAATCTAATTTTCTATGGGGGTGTAGGTGCAGGTAAAACCTATTTAGCTACGTTAATTGGATTGAATGCCATACAAAGGTATGGCAAAGCTGTTAAATTCTATACAGCGGCATCATTAGTTAATCGATTATTAGAAGCAAATGAAAAAGGTAATCTCAATAAGCTTTTTAAGCAAATAGAGAAATTGGATCTTTTGATTTTGGATGAGTTAGGTTACATTCCTCTTCACAAACAAGGGGCTGAATTATTGTTTCAGGTTATTTCGATGTGTTATGAAACCAAAAGCATCATAATCACGACAAACCTTCAATTCGGTCAATGGAATCACGTTTTTGGGGATCCAATATTAACGGAGGCAGTAATTGATCGACTCATCCATCATTCGCATTTGATTGTATTTAAAGGCGATAGTTATCGTTATAAGGAGTCAATTATTCAGAATTAAATTTCGTTGGCAAGTGGTTACATTTTTGATTGCCGTTTTATGCATTTTTTGCTTGCCAAATACATATTTTAATTTGTCATAAAGTTATATAATATCTTGTCACAAGATCAGTGTTAACTATTGCTTGTTAATACTGGTTTTTTTGTTTTTAATGAGAATTGTCATTAAATCTTATGTAAACTAGACCATTAAAAAAATAGAATATTTTGTTATTATTTTTAGTTTGTCATTAAAAAATCCATTTATTGGATTATGTACTATGAATTGGTCGAATAAAGATTGGAGTATTAAGTATGCCAAATATGGTCAAAGAGAATGGTGAACAATGTGCAAAGCAAGTATATCAATCATATGAGTGGATACTTATACAGTCCAAAAATGAAAAGAGCTGTTGGTATGAATCATTATGGGGTGAGTGTCTATTTTACTATATTTTAGAACTTGAATTGAACACAGTTAGGTATTATGATCAGCCTGTTGAAATACCAATTAAGTTCTTTAATATAGAATTGAAAAAATGTAGAATGGAATCATATTCCAGATTACTTAGTCTTTAAAGATAACCCAGTACCTATTCTTTATCAAATTCAGTGAAGTAAAGATTTTAAACAATTCTCGTACATCACGAGAGCACGCCTTAGTTATGTGAGAAAAAATAATTGGGAATATTCCATTGTAACACCTAAAGAGAATCTACCTGATATTATAAAATCCAATATTCTTTTTCTATGAAATTTTTTAAAGCCTAGGAAAAACACAGAGTCATGGTTAAGGGAACTAGAAGAAAAAATTACATATTTAGATGAAATAACAGTTATAGAATTAGCAAAAAGTTTCTCTGGAAAAATTGACTATCGAGCTATATTGCCACTAATTTGGCACTTAGTAAGTATAGGAAAATTTACAAGTTAACTTAATGAAAAAGTTTGATCAGTATAGCGTTGTAAAGATAGGGAATATACAACAAACTCTTCAAGAGTATATATATAAATAATTACACTCCTAACAACTTTACAGGACTTAAATAATTAATAGTAATATTATACAAATATCTCATTTGAAGAGGAGGATTTGTAGTTAGGAAAATAGAAACATATGCTGTTCCCTAATAACACTATTCATATTGCTAGATGATAAGAGTAAAACTCTTCCCATATGTACATGCGCCATAAATTTTGAGATAATCTCTACAAATGTATTTTGAGGAGGATTTTTCATGACCAGAAGCCATAATTTAGAACTATGAAAAGAATTGGAACTGCGAATTTCTGACTACAAAGCGAGCGGTCAATCCCAAGCTAAATGGTGCGAGGACAATGGGGTTAGTCATCAATTTGGATACTAGAAGAAAATTCTTAAAGATCAAAGTACCGAGAAAACAAACAATTCTTGGGTTCCAGTAATCATAGAGGAACTTAAAACAGCGCAATGTGATTCTCTACTAATCAAAGATGGCTCTGTTTTCATAGAAGTGAATTCAGGCTTTTAATTAAATAAATTCTCACAGAGGTGATAAAGGAACTGAAAGAGCATGTTGAATGAAGTGAATGTTGAGCAGCAAAAGGAAGTTTGGATATGAGAAAATCGATCGTTGGATTGGCTACCCTTGGTCAATAACTTCCTAGTTTCTTGTATCTCTAAAAACTAGATTTAATAATAGAGGTATATATGGTATATTTATTAGTCTTCTTTTGAATAGGAATGTTGCTTTGGAGTATTCCTCAGTTTATAGTCTAAAAAAACCTCTCCTAAGAGAGGTCAAGCTGTCGAGAAAGTCTCGATAGCTTTTTTCACAATTTCACTATACACCAGTGGTTCGATAATGTCTTAAAAACCATATGTTGGGGTCGTGATCAATTAAGATATCCAAAACCCCCTTTTTCAAAATCATACTTTTAAAAATAGGGGGTTTTTCTACAAGCCGACCTCTCCTAGAGAGGTTTTTACAATTATGTTTATCTGAAATATTTTTTGGTTGAAATGTAATTTGTTAAATAGAATTTATTCACTTCATTTAAATTTAATTTGGATTAAGTGAAATTTGTGATTCAATATTAAATTTCATTTTTTTAATCTTATTATATCAGTGTTTAGTATATATTTTCCCCAAACTTTAATAACATTTAAGAGCACTAATTTATAATATGGGAGTTTATAGCTTTGAACTTTTATTCTAATCTGGATATGAGCTTTTTAACTAGGCTTAGATTCCTCGCTGTCTGCAATCTAAGTATGATTTATAAGATGTTTGATTTCATCAGGTTACTTCTCTCCAAGTATTGTAATTCTTGATTTTTAACTCAAAATTGAATACCTATAATTATCAGTGTTTTCTAAAGTACCTATGGCAATTAATATGAAAGTACAACTAAAATAGTGAATTATTTCTTTGTAGTGTTTAACAATAACTTATTTAGATTCCAATCGATATTACTGTAAGTAGGTATAAAAGAATATCGCTCACCCCCACTAATATTTTCGCAGGAAGCATGTAGGATTAAGTCGTGAAGAATAATTACATCTCCAGCTTTTACTTCGATATTTATAATATTTTCAGGATGCATATTAACTATCACTGATTTTGAAAAGCCATCTGTCGAATCGCCTTTGTGAATCACTTTGTTTTTGTGTGTTCCAGGAATAACTTGAAGACAACCATTCTCTTTATTTGCATCATCAAGTGCAATCCAAACTGATACTTTATGACTTCCTTTAAGATATTCCCAATCTTGATGCCAAGGTGTGCCAAACCGTATGTCAGAGTTTTTATAAACCAATTTATCATCAATAAAAATTAGATTTTTATCATATAATTTCTTTAATATTCTTATTAATTTTATATTTTTTGTTATTTTTTCAAAGAGAGGACTTATCTTAGATAACCCAATAAAAACTCCTTCATTTCTTAATTTTTCTTCATCAACCTTGATTCTAGATTTCATTTTTTTTTCTTTTATAAGTCGTTTTGCCTCTTCTCTTGCGGTTTGCATTTCTTCTAAATTAAAAATATTTTCTAACACAATATAACCTTTTTTATCAAATTCTTCTTTTATTGATATTTTTTCCATATTTTCCTCCTTAAGGTTGAATTGTTATATATAAAATGTTAACATATTATTGTAAATTTTCAAAAAATAAAAATGAGAAGGGAAGTTTGTTATGAATCAAATTATTCGTAATACGAATCCACTATTTGCACCATTATTACAGGAATTAGAGAATCAAGAGTTTATAAAACTCTTTGCAGAAGATCCATACACTGCACTTGAAAAAGTGGGGATAGAAATGGATTTAGCCGAATTCACTGCATATTTAAGCCAAGATAGAGATTTATACGATAGTATCATTAAAAAAATCTCTACTCAAGTGGATGTTACAAGTATGGATATACCTGCAAGTTCTTGTTGTAGTTAAAATTAATTATAGTGACTGACCAAACTATTAGCTTGATCAGTCACTATTTAAGAGGAGAATAAGTTTGATAAATTTACTAGAAAATACTAGAAAATTAAATGTTGAAGAAATTGGTAATAAAGCAAAAAACTTATTTAAGCTATCAAGTTTGAATTTTAATATTCCAGAAGGATTTGTTCTTACAAATAACGATTGTAAGGAAATTATTAATTGTAAAAAGGAAGTATTAGAGCAAGTTAATGTAGAAGCCTTAAAAATTTGGTCAGAGGATGGTTTAATTGTTAGATCTTCATCTTCAATAGAAGATAGCCATTATAAGACCATGGCCGGAAAGTTTTCTACTAAAACTATTAGCACTTTTACAGATTTAATTCCTGCAATTATATCAGTATATAATTCAAGGCTAAACCACCCAATGGGAGTCATAGTTCAAAGAAAAATTAAAGCTGACTTTTCTGGAGTTGCCTTTTCTTTGGATCCATTGAGAAAGTCTCAAGGTCCAATAATAGAGATAGTTAAAGGTGATGGTCATAAACTTGTCGGAGGATTGAGTAAACCCTTTCAATATAAAGAAGATAAATGGACAAGTGGGGATTTTTCCATTGATAACGTTGTGTCTGAGTTGAAAGAATACATGAATTTATTAAAAAATAACTTGCGTTATGAAATTGACGTAGAGTTTTGTATACAGAATAACACTATCTTTTGGTTACAAGTGAGACCTATTTTGGGAATAAAATCTAATTTTATAATACCCCCAAGTAAAGAGTGGTTCCTTTTAGATCAATGTACCGAACCAGTAACACCTTTAATACAAGATCTTGATCCAGGAGGACTTTTCAATTCTAATCAATGGTCTACGACTTTCATCAATCAATATCCATATATAAAATTAAAAACTTCAAGTAATAAAACCGATAGTAATGAACACAGTTTCAATTGGGACAATATAGAAAAAGAGTATGTGATTAAGTTTGAAAATACTATAAATACAAAATGTGGAAACTTAGAAGAATTATATACTGAATTACAAAAGGCAATTAAGAATTTTAAAGAGTTTTTTAATGTTTATATGGATAGAGATTGGATGATCAAACGGAGAAATATTAAAAAAATAATTCTGAATTTTTTTGATGATATAGGAGTACCAATAGAAAATCAAAATAAGGAATTAGGCATTTTAACATCAAATTTAAATTCTCATACATTTCACAAATCAAGACATTTGGTACAAATTGCTAAGAATATTCAATTATTAATAAAAAATAATAGTACTAACGAGGAGGAATATCCGCAATTTATTGATGACTTAATTATGAATAGTACTTCTTTTAAAGATTTTATTAATTTATATGGTGATGAAATACCTCATCCTATGGCTATACATATCGAAACATTAAGAGAAAACCCTCAATATTTAATAAAAAAAGCTAAAAGACTCCCTATAAAAAATAAAAAAATAGAATCTAAGTGGGAGGATAAATTAGATAAACTCCAACAGAAGTTACCTCTAGAAAAAAAAATGAAGTTTAGGAATGCTGTATTAGAATATCGAAATCTACTGTTAAGGACTGAAAATGATGATTATGTCCTCCAAAAAGGTGCTGCGTCAGTTAGGAAAGTTATTCTAGATATTGGCGTTATTCTACATAGGAACGGTTTACTTAATAATAAGCATGATGTATTTTTTTTGAGAAAAATAGAGTTAGAAAAATATATATCTGGAAACAGTTCGGAAAATATAGATATATATGACAGAAAAATAGAGTTTGATAAAAATCGTGCTTTAATGCCTAGCACAGCTTTAGATGAAACGAATTTAGAACTTACAAAAAATCAAAATCTTATCTTAGGTGAATGTGTATCATGGGGCTCAGTTATTGGGAAAGTATTTATAATAGAAAATCCGCTCGATAGAAACAGTTATTTAGATATACCGGAAGGTTCTATTATTGTAGCAAAGCAACTAACTCCTCATTTAACCTATAATCTAACTAATTCTTTAGGAATCATTGTAGAAACGGGTGGATTTCTATCTCATGGAGCAATATTTGCAAGAGAAGAAAATATTCCAGCGATTATAGTTAATACTTCAACTAGAAAACTATTAAAAAACAATGAAACTATTGAACTTAATGCAGATAAAGGTTATGTGAAAATTTTAAGAATGAATGGAGATTAATATGTTATGTTCTCTAAGGCAACAATTGAAGATTATAAAGAAATTTCGAAATTAGAGATTCCATTTTCATTTGGTAAAAATCTAAAAGAAGAACTAACAAAACCAGATCAGTATCGCTGGATTATCCTTAAGGAAAATTCCAGCATACAGGCATTCCATAGAAGCATTCTTTTAGATGGTACTGGTTATCTAGGTGGCATTTTCTCTAAAAAATCAAATCATAAAATATTATATGAGTTGTTGAAATATTCAATTGAGGACTTATCAAATTTATCTCCTAACGGACTTATAGCTTGGGACTCTTTTCCAGAAACGGCGAAGTTTACTTTATTAAAAAAATTTGAGTTTAAAAAAAATATAAAACCGATAATTAGAATTTTTTTTGAGTATAAGTCAGTTGTAGAACTAGTAAAAATTAAAGAAAGTTATTTAGATGAATGGATAGTACCTACTCAAGATGAATTAAGGAATTTTCTTTTTAATCTTAATTCAAATTTAAAAAATCAAAATTTTATTCAAACTAATTGGTTAATCGGAAGAAAAGCAGGTGTTAATTATTGCGCTGTATGTTGGTGGAATAATGGTATATTTACGGAGCTATTATTTTCGGTTTCATATGATGCGACTTTAGATATTACTGGATCACTGAAGTATATAATTAAGCACACTAATTCGAAAAGACCATTTATACTGAAAATCAATTTAGAAGAAGAGAGGAAAATATCCTTTCTAAAACTACTTAGGTTTAATCCAAAGACATACAAAGAAGGTTTTTTGAATTTAAAACTTACAAGGGAGTGAGGATTTTTGAGAAATTATAAAATGACCTTAATAAACCTAAATTCTCTACCCACAATGGACTTTCATCCTGTTTTTCCTATTGGTGCAGTATATGTCAAAAGTTATGTAAAGCAACTTGGCGTTGATATTGAATTAATAGACTTTAAAGAGAATCCTGAAGAATATTTGAATTTAAGTTTTCTAAACAGTCATATTGATTGTTTAGCCTTTTCCATTAGAAATGTTGATTCAATGGAATTGAACAGTAAGTATTATTTAAAGTATTATAAAGACTTTATGGATAAAATTATACCCATAGCAAAAAAAAGAAACCCTAATATGCGTACATTAATCGGTGGCGGAGGCTATGCAGTTTATTCTGAAGGCCTAAAAAAATATTTACCTTTTCAATATGGAATTAAAGGAAATATAGAAGAAGAAATTTTTGATTTTTTATCTGATCATATTCAGTCACTAGGAGAAGATATTAGATTAATTCCTAATCATTCTCTTTTTTCATTAGATTTTACTAACTCTTTAGTACAAACTTACAAGGATATTGGTGTTAAGCAAATTGGACTACCTACTCGCTGTGGTGGTAGATGTCCAATGAAATGTGTTTATTGTTCTTATGGAAAAATAGATAACAAAACAAATATAACTAGACCTTTAAAACTGCTTAAAGAAGATATTCTAAATTTGTACGATATGGGTATAAGAGAAATCTTTTTTACAGATTCACTTTTCAACATTAACTTAGACCACTCTAAATCAATTTGTAATCTATTAATCGATCTAAATTTAGATGGATTTCGATGGTCTGCCTATGCTAAGCCCACTGTAAATGAAGAGTTTGTTGCGTTAGCTGCTCAATCAGGATGTAAAGAATTAATGGTTTCTTTTGATACATTCTCCCCAAGTATGTTAATAAAATTGAAAAAAGGATTCAACCTAAATATTGCTAAAACCTTTATTGATAATTGTCGAAAATACAATGTAACACTCCTAGGAATGTTATTATTCGGTGGTCCCGAAGAAAATGAAGAGTCTATTAAAGAAACATGCAAATTCACCAATGAGAATTTTAAAAAAGGAGAAATTTTCTTTTCCTTCGGAATGAGAGTACTACCTGGCAGTCAACTTGCTATTCTATCTGGAATACCTGAAAAAGAGATGATTACCCCTTTATTCTGGCCATTTGATGAAAGTTGTTTTGACTATGCAATAAAGCATTTTGATGCACAGTTTTTAAAATATACAACTTTAGGAAGAATCAGTAACTGGCGAAAGGCATATAGAGAAATGAGAGAATATAGTTATCCTGGTACAAATTCATTTGTATTGCAGGGGAAAAATCAAATTTTAGGTTGAGGTTATAATATGATAAGTAAATTGAATGATTATTTAAAGGATTACGCGAAAAAAACACCGTCAAAAATAGCTTTAGCTGATAGAAAAAACGTAGTCTCGTATAGTGACTTTTATCATTTAGTAAATAAATTGGCATATTTATTAACTAAATATGTTTTAGATGAAAATACGGAAATCGGTATAAGTATACCCAAAAATATTAATTTACCGATAGTTTATTTAGGAGTATTTAGATGTGGATTTTCTGCTATACCATTAGAAGTAAATATAAGTCAATCAAAATTACTAATAATAGGCAAAGTTACACGAATGAAATATATAATTAAATTTATAAACGAGAAGTTAGTTCTATATAGATTAGATAGTAAATTAGATGTTATTGAAGAGTTCGAATTAAATTTTAAAGATATTGAACTTGATATTAAGGAGTATATAGAGTGTGAAGAAGAGCAATCACGTTATTTTAATTTAACATCTGGTTCTACAGGGACTCCAAAGATCTTTTCTACCAAGACTACACAAGTGGTCTATAACGCCATTAATGTTAATTTATCATTACCAATAGAGTTAAATGGAAGTTACATGTGTCTTTTCTCAGAAAGTATGCATCCACATGAATTATTTGTTAAACCATTGGTTGCTGGAGAGTGTTGCGTTCTCTGTACAACAAATGAATATCAACATATAAATGAATTAATTGAAAGATTTAATATAAAAAGTTTATTAGCAACCCCTAATCTTTATAAGTATTTAATGTCAATTATAAAAAAAGAAAATTGGAATAACATAAAACACCTACAAGTAGGAGGAGAAAAGGTAGAATATCAATTTAGAGAAACTTTCTTTAATACTACAGGAAAAAAACTAATTTCAGCTTGGGGTAGTACAGAGACTACAGGGATTGTTTTCTATACTCCTATAGAATGGGCTTTGTCAAAAAAAGTGGTCTTAGGCGCATGTATTGGTGGATATAAATGTAAAATTAGTAGTGAAGGTGAGCTTTTAATAAAAGGTTATGCTTGTATAGAACAATACTACAATTCGGAGGAAATTATTGTTGATAACGAAGGATATTATAATACAGGGGATTTAGTATATAAAGATGACAATGAAATTTTTTATTATGAAGGGAGAAAAGATAACCAAGTTAAAGTTGGGGGAAGATTTATTTCTTTATTCCAGTTAGAACAAGAATTATTAACGGTTCAGGCTATAAAGGAAATAACGATTGAAGTAAGTTCAAGTAATGATAATATAGTTATTTTTTTAGTAGTAACCTCTGAGTTTAATGAATTAGAATTTAGAAAACTTCTTGTGAAAAAAGTTAATAATATAGCATTCAAAATTTGTTACCTAAGTGAATTACCAAGGATGGAAAATGGCAAACTAAATAAAAGTAAAATAAAATTGTTAGTGGAGTGAATTAAAATAGATAAAAATAAACTTATTTCAGTTATAGAATTTTATTCAAATCTCCCCATAAGTCAAGCTATAAATATTGATGATTTTGAATTATTAGGCTTAGATAGTTTAGCTAGATTAGGTTTATTATGTGAAATCGAAGAAATTCTCGGAGTAAATTTATCTAGTGAGGGATTCGAAAATATTAGAAGAATTTCAGATATACGAGAGATAATCGATATACTTGGTTATGAAAGAGTGAAAAAGCTATGAATATTATTAGATACAATTTTAATTCATTTAAAAAAATCCTATTAACGCATTACAATTTGATACAACCTAAAAAACCAGTAATTAGAGAATGGAATAAAGAACTTTTGTTTATAACAAAAGTTCCTCCCACTATTGGGGGAGTATCCACTCAGGAGTATTGGCGGATTAGAGAGTTAGCAAATAGAGGATATAAGGTGAGAGTGGTTACAAATACTAATGAAGAAATCGGGAATCCTCGTGCAGTCAATTATAGTATATCTGATTTAGAATTGCTCGATTATAAAAACCCAATATCTGGTGGCTTTCTAAAGTTTTATTATACTGAATCCTATGACCATACGAGGCATAAACATTTTCCTGAAGACAAAATGTCTCAATCCAAATTAGTTGGGCTCTCTCTTTATGTAATTGATAAGTATAAAAGTTCAGTTATATTAAGTGGATACTTAGAACCTTATGGTGCAGCTGCTAGCGAAGTAAGTAATTTAACTGGAGTACCTATTTATCAATATAGTGCAGGGAGTGATTTGGAAAGATTAACAACTTCTCCAGAACTAGCAATCCGCTATGAATATATATTTCAAAACGCAGACTTAGTAGGTACATCCTGGGAAAATTTTTCTAAATTTTTAAGCTTAAGTATTCCCTTGCAAAAGTTAACTTTAACTCCGCCACCAATAATGCTTTATGAGAAGGAAAGGAAAAAAGAAAATAGATATATATTAAAAAACAAATCGCTAACTATTGGGATTTTCGGAAAATTAAACAATTATAAATCATTAAGGGAATTATCAAATGTCATTATTGACTTAAATAAAAATGGTAAGAATGTTTGTTTAAAGGCTAGCTTTACTTATAATGATGATATTGACGATGAAACAAAGAAATTACTGAATTTTATGGAGAGTAAAGGTTATTTAGCAAATGTTTCCCCGTTTAAACCTTGGGAAATTAACCAATTTCTTAATGACTGTGATCTAATTTCCTTGTTAGAAAGGAATTTCAAGGTATCAATTCATACACCAATCACATTTTATGAAGCAATGAGTGCGGGTAAGTTGGCATTAATTTCAGAGGAATTTTTTCTTAAGTTACAAGATAGGGAGAAGTACAGCGAAAATAATTATCTATTAATTAAGGACAATAACTTCTCCCAAAACTTATATAAGGCAATTGAAAAATTTATAGATAACCCTCCAAATTTTACGAATGATAATAATTTTGATTTTAATTTAAATAATTCTATAGATGATTATATTAGAAATATTGAATATTTAGGACAGAATGTTTCTAAAATTAATAATAGAAATATATTATTTGAAAATATAGTAATCATTTGTTCGTATTTTCCTTATACGATCTCCTATATTTTAGATAAATACGAAACATTTGATTATTTATTAATAAGTGATTACCATTCTGAATATTCCAATGTTATAAAAAGTGGTTACAATAGAATTTGTAAAATAATAAAAAGGATAAAAGACCCAATTGCATCTGAGCTTTTAAAAATAGAATATAGTAAAATTATAGCGTTGAAGAGTTTTAAGAGACAAATATCCTCTTATTCAAATAGAAGAATTAATTTTTCAATTGAAAATACCGTTATACGAATTTGCTCTAAACCAGTAATTTTAAGTACTAATATCGATCTAAAATACTTATTTAGTAGTATAAAGGATAAAGAAATAAAAATAAAAAAGCATAAAAAGACATTTTATTATTTAATTACTGCACAAACTCCTTTAAACAGTAAATATATATTAATAGATGAAGACTTAAAAGATAACATTGAAAGACTATTACAAGATTATCCAGATTTAACTAAAGATTACGGCAAATCGATAGATTTTCTAGAAAGTCATGGATTTTTAACTAGAGATATAGATATGGGGAGGAAATAAAATGATGGATATTGGGTTTAATAGAGACAGAATATCAAAAAGGACTAATGAATACTTGAACGGTATTTTTGAAGATGAATTATTTACTAAATTATCTCAACGGATTTTGTATTTAAAAAAGGAAAAACAAAATATATGTTTAATTAATCAACAAATATTAGAATTAAAGAGATTTCTTTTACTAAAAGCATTAGTACCAAGTCTTGAAATGTATAGTCCATCAATAGATAATTTATGGCACGAATCGATTCTATTTACTAAAAATTATAACGAATTTTGTCATAAACTTAAAGGAGATTTTATTCATCATAATCCAAATTTACATTCGACTGTTAATATAATAGGTCGCTATTGGTTTGACTGGTTGTATCTATTTCTTTTTAAACCAAATCAAATAGGTTGGAAATCTTGGAACGGATTTATGTTACAAAAACTTAGTGAATCACAAATAAAAGCTTCAAGTTATAACTTAATTTTAGAAATTAAAAATACAAATTTAAAAGGGGATCAGAAATACCATTTAACAGAAATATCAAAATTATTAATTGAAAAGTTAAAAGATTCGAATAGTGAAATGAGCATAAACTAAATGAATTCTATAAATATTTTGAATCTAACTCAATTATATTATGGACCAAAAAGAGTCTTTTTTGTAGATAATAATATTGAAGTACAAACCAATTTACCGAATTTATTTATGCATTTCTCGCATTATTTTAACTATGTTTATAACATAAGTTATAACAATACACTTAATGAAAATAGGTTTAAATGTCATATATTATATAAAAATGATTTTGAATTAATTAATTTAATCAAATTGTTAGAGAAGGATGGTAAAAGAAAAGGTAGTAAAAAAATTAATAGTTTGGATTTTTCTATTATTGAAATAAATAAAAAAAAAATCTATATTGATTCGAAAACTTTAATTATATTCCATGAAGATAATAGGACAAATGAACTTTTTATTATAGGACCCTACGATTTTATTTTTCCTTTTTCTAGGATGTATATCAAAGAACATATTCTATATAGTAAAGAACTCGCTAATCATTGGTATTTAATAAGTTCTTTGGCTTTTAAAAATAAACTAAATGAAAATATATTGTTATTAGGCAAAGTAAACAATAAAATTAAGAAAAATTTATTGGAGTATCACCTTTCTGGGGAAATATGTATTCTTTCGAGTAGATTTACTGCTATAAAAAAATATGATAATACAGTAATGTTTAAAAGGTTACCAGAGCTATTTACTATAGAAAGAAATAAAATTGAAAACTATGAACATCGAAGAAATTTGAAAAAAAGTATTTTTAATACAAAAAGACATTATAGGTTTAATTTGAATCCTAATAATAACTATATAAATAAAGAAAAGTTAAATTTTATATCTTTAAGTCCCTTATTAGACTATAAGAATCCCCAAAGTCTAAGTTTAAAAAATAAAATTAACATATTGAATAATTATATAGAGTTTAAAGGTCGAAAAAGCCACTTAATTAATCCTCAAATAGATGAAAAAAATCTTAGAGATAGTATAAGCACCTTGGCAAAATTAAACTTCTATAAACTTATGGATTGAAGGAATTGGAAATGAATAAAAACTTTTTCAGAAATATTAAAGTATTATTTTGGATACTTGAGTATTTAAGACCGTACAAGAATAAGGTAATCTTATTTATTTTGCTTGGGCTATTTTCTTTATCAATTGAACTTATTATACCAAAGTCAATTCAATATTTAATAGATCATATTATACCTTCACAAAGAAAGGCTTCTTTTGTTTATTTTGGATGTGCATTTGTGGTTTTTTCAATAGTTTCATTGGTTTCAAAATGTAAAACAGAAATATATAAACGTCAAATTCAAGAATTAGCTATAAAAGATCTTCGAAGTGACTTCTTAAGCTATTTAAGTTCTTTAAATTTTAAAGAACTTGATAATATGAAAAGTGGCGATCTTTATAAAAAATGTATTAATGATATTAATTATATTCAAAAAGTTTATCGTTATTATTTTCCGACAATAGTTCAAACTTCAATTTTTTCTTTAATAGCTATTACTTTAATGCTTTATACTAATTGGATTTTAACATTATGTACACTTCCATTTCTTTTACTATATTTAATAATTGGTCCTTCTATTGAAATTAAAGCAGATATATCTTCAAAGAACTTTTCATCCTCAGAAGGTAGTTACATAAATGCATTAGAAGAAACTGTTTCATCTATTAGTAATATTAAAATGTATGGTGGATTCGGATGGATACAAAAATTTCTATTAAATGAATTAGAAGTAAATAATAAGTGGAATGAAAAGAGATATTTTTACGGATTCTTAAGAAGTAGTATAAGAAGAACTATATTCAGAATTGGATCAATTTTTATATTAGCTATTGGTATCTACTTAGTTAGAAATGAATCTTTAACACCAGGTGAGTTTGTCTCATTCCTTCTTATATATTTTAGTTCAATGTGGAGAATTACTAGAATAATTACTATTTGGAATGAAGTAATATTGTTAATGAGACAGGTAGATGAGCTTTATGTAATGATGAAGAAAAGTGTACCAATTAAACGTGATAAATATGGGGATAAGGATGTAACATCTGGCAGTATTTTAATTAGTGATTTGAATTTTTCATACAGTAATAAAGAAGTTCTTAAGGAAATTCATTTGAATATAGAATCCGGAGAAAAAATATTAATAGTAGGGAAAAGTGGAACAGGAAAATCCACTTTATTGAAGATTATTGCAGGATTATACCCAATTAATAAAGGCATAATTAAGGTTGGAAATTATAATATTGACGAAATTTCCTGGAATAATTTAAGAGAAAACATTACATTTATGTCTCAAGATGTTCTTCTATTTAATGAGTCTTTTATTGAGAATATTGTTATAGGTACCAATAAGGAAAACAATTTAGATAGCGTAAAATTAGCTGCTAGAAAAGCCGAATTACATAATGAAATTATGCAAAAAGAGAAAAATTACCATTTTGTAATTGGTGATGGAGGAAAGTTTTTATCTGGAGGACAACGCCAGCGCCTATCTATAGCTAGGAATCTATTGAAAAATCCAAAAATAATTTTGTTAGATGAACCTACTTCGTCTTTAGATAAGGTGAATACAGATAAAATATTTAAAACAATATTTAAGGAATTTGAAGGAAAAACAATATTAGTTGTTTCTCACGATAAATTACCTAAAGTTCAATTCGATAGAGTGTTCGAAATAAAGGAAAAAAAAATTATAGAATTAAGATCATTAGTAGGTGAAGTACATGATTAGTTATTTACGAGTTTTATTACTCAATAGTAAAAAAGGGAGATTCTATTTCTTTTTACTGCTTTTCTTTATCCTTATTGAAGTCTCTATCTTAATTCTATCAATGCAATTTCAAAAACTTATAATTGATCATATTCTGAATGATAACCTCAATCATTCAATTGCTATCCTTTTACTATTAGGCATTTTTTATGTTTTTCATGCAATTCTAAGCGTGATAAACCCATGGTTACAATCTAAAACAAGTAGTTTAATTAAGAGTAGTGTAATTGAAAAATATTTTAAGAATTTTTGCGACGATAATGAAATTAGCATGGATTTTACTAGTAAACATTCAGGAGAATATATTCATTTTTTGAATGACGAAGTCACATTAGTAGTTAATTGGGTTTCAGGTGATATTCCCGATTTCTTCAAGTCCATTGTTACGGCATTAATGATTAGCATTTTTGTCCTGAGTATAAATATTTATTTATTTATTTTTATATTCTTCTTTGCTGTATATAGTGCTTTTTTAAATAAAAGTTTTTCTGCTAAAAGAAAAAAAATATTCTCTACTGTATTTAAGGAAAAGAAAAAATTAAATGTTTTTTTGAAGGATTCTATTTATTCTCTTAAAGAAATAATCATAATGAATAATAAAGAATGGGTAAACAAAAAATTCCAAAATTACTATAAAGATTATATGCGTATTTCATTTAAAGAAGGTAGTATAATAGCAAAACAGATAGGTATTCAAGAAAGTATATCTCTAATAATGATATTTATTATAGTAATGTTTGGTGGATATTTGGCTTTTGAAAATAAAATTACAATAGGTGGTATTGTTATTTTATATCAACTTATATTAGAGCTGAATGAATCATATCAAAACACTTTTAAATATTTTTTACAGCTCAAGTCCAAACTTGGAATTGTTGAAAATGTAGCTAAAATTTATTCGAAATTAGAAGTGAAAAACTCTCAAGAATTTGAAGATTTAAAAAACAAAGAATCATTTTCTATAAAATCCATTGAATTTAATAATATTGTTTATAGTTATGAAAATCAAACTCATAAAGTGATTGAAGGAATTACATTTAATATTAAAAGTGGAAAAAATCTGTATTATCTTATTGGCCGTAGCGGCTCTGGTAAAACAACATTAATTAATCTAATGTGCAAATTTATCCAGCCCAAACATGGGCAAATTTTCTTAAATGAAATTGATTTGCAAACCATATCACAGAAGCTAATAATAAAAAAAATAAGTGTTGTCTTCCAACATCCCATAATTTATACGGCAACCATTAAAGATAATATATTAATGGGTGAAAATGCAGATGTTAAAGATGATAGTATTATTGAAGTTTTAAAAGCTGTAGACTTTTATGAAGATATAGTTAATATGTCAGAAGGAATTAATACAATAATTAAGAGCCGCGGCTCAAATCTTTCGGGTGGACAAAAACAAAAGATAGCAATAGCCAGAGCATTAATAAGAAATACAGATGTATTAATACTGGATGAAGCAACATCAGCTATCGATTTTACTTCTGAGAGACATATTATAAATCAAATTAGAAATTTAAGATTGAATAAAATAACAATACTAATAACACACAGAATTGAGGATATTTCACATCAGGATAAAAAAATTATTTTAAATTAATCTACTTAAATACAAAATAATATAAAATGAAAGGAAATAAAATTAGCTGGAAGAAGTAATTAAAAATAATTGTTTATTGCAAAATAAAAGTGCAGAGCTTTTGCAATGCAGGGTCCTGCACTTTATTTTATAAGTGCATAAAATAAGACTTTCCTGTCACCCCAAATCCCTCTACTGTAATGGTGTCGAATCATTTACAGAGTGGAGGAATATGAAAGGATACTAGCTTCATTGTATCAAAAACTTGAGAAACAACAAGGGTTTATCTATATCTAAGATCCAAAAAATACTTGGTATTAACTGGAGAACAGCTAAGAAGTATGGGGATGATGAACAATTGCCTCAATCTAAAATTGATTACAGCCGGGTGATTTTACCACCCTTGCCATGTTTTTTACCAGTCTTCACCAATAAATGTACCACACAATGCCAATTCGTTTACCAAGCATAGAAAAACCCTACAGATTACTAGCTTAATAAACTGTAGGGCTTTTCTTTTACTGACTGTTGCTAATTAGAATTATTTTTAAAATACTCTCTAATCATTTTTTTGCCCCTCAAATATGTCCTGTTCATTCCATTCCTGTGGAAAAGGTTCCTTTCCATAGATATCCAACTGCTTTTAGTTCCTGGGGAAATGGGTACCAGTTTTTGTATCCGACATAGTAGAAGTATTCCTCTAACTTCCGTAGTTCTTTTTTAGTCATTACTGCCATATTAGAGTGCTCTACCTAGTCCATGGCGCTCACGCATGGATAATTCGATCTAAAATAGCTTCTGCTATCGTTTCATTCCCTAATCTCATATGCATCCTCTAGGATCAATTTGCGAACAGAAGATAGTTGAAGCTACTTTATGGCGAGATTCTGCGATTTCTAGTAAGATTGCTGCTTCATCCGTTGATAAATCTGTCAGTAACCATCCATCCAAAATAAGTAAATCGACCTTCGTGTATTTTTTGATTAATTTACGATAACTTCCGTCCGCAACTAATTTTGCTAGTGACAGTTCATCTAGTAACTCTGGCAAACGGATGTATTTAATTTTATAGAATTGACGACAAGCAGATACTCCGAATGCACTAGGTAAATAAGATTTACCTGAACCAGTGATTATTGCAGATGAAATGAGCCACTTATGCGGAGCTTTGAGCCAGTCATTGCGGAATGGAGAGCCATTATAATTAGAATCACGAAAGCCTCTTGTATAATTATGTTGCATGCAATTAAGCATGACACTAATATACGGGAGGTTTTTATTAAGGTTAATTGTCGTAAGATTCTGTAACTTCATTTTAAAGGAATCAGTCAGAGGACCATTAGTTCTAGTACTGGACATTCAAGGAATACCGTTTCTGATGTCGTTCAACGTGCCAAGAAACTCGGTGTGGAAAGTTTGAACGATACAATGACTAATCCATGGTTAGAAGCTTTTCTTTTTCCAGAGAAACAAGCTATGGAGAAAGGATACTTTCCAGTTGATTGGGAAAAGGTTAATAAGGAGTTACAAAAAAAGAATGTCACCTTGACTTTATTGCATCATGAGTATGCGACAGAAGCACGTGATGGTGGAAAAATTCCATATGCCTATCTTACTTTTTGTGAAAACTATGGAAAATATGCGAAGAAATATAAGTTAACAATGCCTATTCGAAGATAGCCAGGTGAAGTCATGGAGGTAGATTGGGCTGGATATACGCTACAAATGATAGAGCGTTCAACAGGAGAAATGATTCCAGCATATGTTTTTATTGCGACCTTGCCTTATAGTCAATTCGCTATGTTGAGGCATTTTTAGATATGAAGTCAGCTAATTTGCTTACTGTTACATCCATGCATTGGAGTATTTTGAGGGAGTTCCTGAAACACTGGTTCCCGATAATTTAAAAACAGGTGTTACGAAAGCACATCGAGAAGAGCCTATTCTGAATGAAGCCTATCGTGAATTTGCAGATTATTACCATACTATCATTGTTCCGAGCCGTATTCGCAGTCCAAATTTAGTTAATTAAGAATCGAACAACTTTATTATCAGATTCGAAGATAAGAATAATTATATTGATACAAAATTAACCACTTTAAATAATCCTTCCTACAATATATCGTAGGAAGGTTCTTGTTTTTATGTTCAAAAAAAAACGTATTTATTATCTCTATACAATTGGAGAAAAAGCAAATGAAAAATTCATTGTCAAAATTATCATTTCAACCTCACTTTTCTTAATAAAATTAAGAAAAAAATAAAGGATGATAATTTTGCTAATAAAAAAATCTAAAAATAATAAACACTCTCTTGTTTACAAAACATCTACCTTTTATACTGAGAAGCATCTAGTTAAACTCACTTATATAAATAAAATCACCTTTAATGCTGCTAATGGAAAAAAAACAATTGAAGTTTTATGGTCAAATATAAAAGAACTGCCGTTATCAAAAAATATCTCATAGGTTATCAAATAGAAGACTGAAAGAAAAAT
This sequence comes from Niallia sp. FSL W8-0635, assembly GCF_038007965.1. Taxonomy (GTDB): domain Bacteria; phylum Bacillota; class Bacilli; order Bacillales; family Cytobacillaceae; genus Niallia. The sequence continues at coordinate 152,303 of NZ_JBBOYD010000002.1, forward strand.
TTAAAGTTATTTCAAAAAAGTCGGGTAGAAATTTTTAATTGCGTTTAGTTATAAAAAGGGAACAAGAAAAAAATATAAAGAGAAAAATAGTAGGGATAGTAGTTATATTTATAAACGCGCAGCCTGAAGGTAGCGCGTTATTTTTTTAAAGGCTGATTTCGTATTATTAATAATATAATAATAAGTAGTAGTTATCGTACTTGACGATAAGTTACTACTCGTTTGTTTTCCGTATTCTACTTTGCTACACTTAACCTAAAAAGCAGGTGATAGCATGTGTGGTCGCTTTACTTTATTTACCGACTTTGGAACAATTATTGACCGCTTTAATATCGACTCAGCAATTGAAGAATCCCATTATAACCCAAACTATAATGTAGCTCCCTCTCAATCCGTACTTTCTGTGATCAATGATGGTGAAAAGAATCGTCTTGGATATTTACGTTGGGGATTAATTCCTCCCTGGTCTAAAGATATGAAAATCGGTTATAAAATGATTAACGCTCGTTCAGAAACAATTGCCGAAAAGCCAAGTTTTCGTAATGCCTATAAAAAGAAACGCTGTTTGATCCTTGCTGATTCTTTCTATGAATGGAAACGTACAAATGAACGTAAAATTCCTATGCGTATAAAACTTAAAAATAATCAACCATTTGGTATGGCTGGCTTCTGGGAATCTTGGAAATCCCCAGAAGGAGAAATGGTATACTCATGTTCTGTAATTACCACTCAACCAAATAAGCTAATGACTGAAATACATGATAGAATGCCAGTCATATTAAAACCTGAAGATGAACAATTCTGGCTAAATCCAACAAATACCGATACTAACTCGTTAAGTAAATTACTTGTTCCCTTTGACTTTGAACAAATGGATGCTTTTGAAGTTTCAAATGATGTTAATTCTCCAAAAAACAATTCACCTAACTTAATTCAGCAAATTTGTTAAAAAACAACAAATACTTATAGTGTTGTGTGAAAGCATTTATTGACGACAGTGAATTTGTGTTCAAGTTTAAATCTAATTCGAATAAAACGATTCTAGAGTCGAATTTTAAAATAGATGCTGCTGGAAAGTTAGTTATGAATTATGTATCTGGAAATTATAGAAATCTATGACTGTGATGTATCTTCAAGTATAAAAGTATATTTCATTTTTTTTTGTAAACAGACTGTCCTGCTCGAATAACTGACGATATCTTTTGAAACTATTGAAAATAATAGGATAAAAAGTTAAAATTAAATCAGATTATTTTTCTATTTTGGATTTTTCTTTTACTTAGTAAATGTAGAGCCTTTGGGTTCAGTTTTAATAGCAGCTGTGCTATTAACTGTCCTGAAGGCTTTTTTTTATGAAAAAAGTAAACGACAAAAAAGAAAATTAATAGAAATGAAACAAAATACTCACTAGGAGGGAAAGGTTTTGACGACGACTAAATTATTTGATTCTAATGTCTGTAGGAGGATTACATATGTATAAAATCACATGCTTTTGTCCTCTAGAACCTACAAAGTTAGAAAGCTTATTAAAGGGTATAGGATTTTCAAGTAAAAAAAGATGGATTGGAATGGTATTTTGAAGATATAGTTTTTCGTATTGAACCATTTAAAGGACATTCTAATCAAAGAGAAAAGGGATATAGAGTGTATTTTAATGGTAATAATACTATGAGCTTTGCTTATATGTTTGACCTTTCATTAGGAACTTTAAATACTACAATTACCTGTATTGAGTATATGTTAAGTGAGGAAGGGAAAAACTCTAATGATTGGCTATCACTTTTAGATAATAATCCATCTATAATTACTATTGACACAAGGGGTTTCTATCAAAAAAACAGTATAAATATAATTGTTACTAATAATACTGTAGTGTTCCAATTGAGAAGTAAAAAGAATACAAGCTTAAAATTAATAAGCGGGTTAAAAAGGATCGAAGAATTGGTTGAATATATTATTCCAACCACTTACGATCTTTTTTCATTTGAGGAGGAATTAGCATAATGGTTGATTTTTATACTAGTAAACATTTCTATCAAATTCGTGAAAATATATTATTGATTGACGGAAAAATAGAAGAAAAGGGCAATATTTCTGTATATCATCTTATAAAAGATGAACCCGCTTTTATTAAAATATCTCAAAAAGGCAATATACCAAAAATAATAAAAACAGAAGATGTATTATTCGTTGATAATTCATCAGAAATTTATCATGGCCAAAAAACAATTAAGAAACATTTTCTCGTGTCGGTTCTACTTAAATTTAATGAGTAAGAAAGATATATAACTACAGATATTTTGGCTGCTAACGAGGACCATGCAAAGAGAATTATCAAGGTAAACTATAGTATGTTTCATATTTTAAATATAAATGTTAAGAATGTGAACATTGTTAGGTTATTCAATAATATCCAATAAGGAAAAGGGAGAAACCACTATTACTATTATCACTAGTAGTGGTTTCTTAATGAAAAAGATTTAATTGACATACTTAATAAACGTGGATGGGATTATATAATCGAAAAAAAAGGAAACATTAGATTTATTTTAGAGAATCAAGAAATTATATGTTCTAAAGTGGACACAGAAGGCATTAAAAAAATCATACTTGATATTATAAACTGGTAAACTAGCAGGATTGCATTAGAGGGGAGAAAATCCTTTTAGAACAATTATTATAGATTTTAGATAAGAAACCTTTCTCTTATAACAGAAGCGCAAATAACAGCTATTTTGTAAGTTAGAGAGTATCTAGAACACATCCTTGACACTAAATCTATATTGGAGGAAATAAGATGTTATTAAAACATGTAGAATTAGAAGATATTGAAAATAATGATGGTTGGACTAATAAAGTTGACATTTATGGTTATGAAAATAAGGTATGGGTAATGGCTCATGGTTTTTTTAAAGAATACCCTACTAGGGATTTTGAGAATACAAAAAATAAAATTGATAGTATTATTGCTAAATTAAAAGAGGTGTCTTTTAAAATAATTTATATCAAACAATATTAGTACTAAACAAAGGGTATGGATAATATAATTTATCTATACTCTTTATTATATATAAATTATCTAGCTTTCTAGTTTTAATATTTTAACTTATTTTTAATAGTTTTAGATGTTTTAATATTTTATCGTAGCTTTAAACCCTTGGTACTAATAGGTTAATAGTAGACAATTATAGCAAAATTGGGATAAAATATAACATTTTTAGGATGAAATATAGCAATTTTGGGACGAAATATAGCAAATTTAGGGTGAAAATGTAACATTTTTGGGATAAAATATAACATTTTTAGGATATGTAGTTACCTTAGTTTTATAGTTTTAATATTTTAGGTATCTGATGAACCCTTGATATATCTGTGTTTAATGATAGTAAATATATCATATTTGGGATAAAAAATAACGTTTTTGGGATAAAGTATAACAATTTTGGGATCAAATGAACAAATGATATTTAAGCACGTTACATTTAGTTGATAATTTAAAGACATCTTTTATAAATTGCATTTCTTAAATTACTCGAGTCCACAGGATCTTTAAAATCATAATGATATGCATATATTTTTTATTAAAAAATATATTTAATACGCTCTTAAAAATTACTACTAAAAAACATCCCAAATATGTTATCTTTTTTCAGATTTTGAATTATAACATATTTGGGATGTTTTTTCTTTTAATAATTGAACTATAAAATTTTTGGGATGCAGTGTCTTTTGAAAAAGGAACTATAACATATTTGGGATAGTGTTATCTTTGGATAAGTGAACTATAACATATTTGGGAATGTTATCAATGGAATGAGTGAACTATAACATATCTGGGGTAGGGTCATCTATGGAAAAAGCGAAACTATAACATATTTGGGATAATGTTATCAATGGAATGAGTGAACTATAACATATCTGGGGTAGGGTCATCTATGGAAAAAGCGAAACTATAACATATTTGGGATAATGTTATCTATGGAAAAAGCGGAACTATAACATATTTGGGATAGTGTTATCTATGGAAAAAGCGGAACTATAACATATTTGGGATAGTGTTATCTATGAAAAAAGCGGAACTATAACATATTTGGGATGTGTTATCTACGGAATAAGTGAACTATAACATATTTGGGATAGTGTTATCTATGAAAAAAGCGGAACTATAACATATTTGGGATAGTGTTATCTATGAAAAAAGCGGAACTATAACATATTTGGGATAATGTTATCTATGAAAAAAGTGGAACTATAACATATTTGGGATAATGTTATCTATGAAAAAAGTGGAACTATAACATATTTGGGATAATGTTATCTATGAAAAAAGTGGAACTATAACATATTTGGGATAATGTTATCTATGAAAAAAGTGGAACTATAACATATTTGGGATAATGTTATCTATGAAAAAAGTGGAACTATAACATATTTGGGATAGTGTTATCTATGAAAAAAGCAGAACTATGACATATTTGGGGTAGGCAAGTTTAAGATATTACCAATTAGAATATTCTGAAATATAACAGTTAATAATCTTTTGTTATATTTCACTTTCTTTTCTCTGAAAATAATGTCATAATTTGTTTAAGATTACAAACTTGTTAGTAGGTGATAGTTTGATAGAAACAAAGCAAGTTGAATTTAAAGTAAATGATCTAATCATCCAGTCTAATGATTTAATAGAGGCTTATTATGATAATGAATTAACCACTTTAGAGCATAAGTTTATTCGATATGTTGCTAGTAAAATTAAGAAAAATGATTCCCAATTTCCAGACTACACAATTACTGTTAAAGAATTTGCAGAAGTCATGAATGTTAAAGGAAATAATTATCATAGTCAGGTAAAAGAGTTAGCTGATGATCTAACAAGAAAAAGAATAAAGATTCGCTCGTCTAATGATAAAATGGGATGGTTTCCATGGTTTAGCGCTATTATATATGATAATGGTACTGTTCATGTTTCTTTTAATCCAATAATTAAAGATTATTTAATTAGCTTAGACAGTAGATTTACAGGATATTCATTTGATGATATAAAAAAATTAAAAAGTGGATATACAGTGAGAGTTTATGAACTGTTAAAACAGTATGAGAAAATTGGAAAAAGAACAATAGAGCTAGATGAACTTAAAAGGATGATTGGAGTAGGGGATAAGTATCCTGTATACGGGAATTTCAAACAACGAATATTAAATGTTGCAAAAAAAGAATTAGAAGCAACTGGAGAATTATACTTTTCTTTTAAAGAAGTCAAACAAGGTAGAAAAACAGTAGCAATAGATTTTAATATTCATAAAAAAAGTCCTAAACAACAGACTCCTCTTTCAAAAGAAGCACAAGAATTTATTGAATCAGTAAAGAAATCTCTATATATTCATGGTATCGCTATTTCTGATAAGAAAATTCTATCCTGGAAAAAGTATGGAATAGAATTAATTTTAGAAGTTTTGGAAGAAATAAAGCATAGAGACATTGAAAATTATGAGAATTACATATCAAAAGTGTTAAAAAGTAAGTATGAAAATAAAGATGTTGATCCTGATATAGGAAAAGAGGAAAATACTAGCAAAGAAGTAATAGATGATATAAATGAAATAGATGAATCTCTATTAAATCTTGCTCGTCAAAACATCGTTGCAAAATATGCGCCTGGTAAGGAATTAATTCCAGATTATTTTCTAGAAAAAGAAGTAATTCCATTTTTCATGAAGTTCATGAACGTTAGTGAAAAAGTTGCAAGTGAATTATGGGAAAAATATAAAACAATTATTATGTATCAAATTAAAACCAAAAAAGATGAACAATTACAGAAACGATATAATAGATAACATAACAAAAAATAACTCAATGGGACTACCCCAAATATGAAGGTAAATCAAAGTTACCTAATATTTGGAGTAGTCTTTTTTGCGAAGGAGACTGAATAATGAGAAAGGAAAGAATACATTCAATTGATATTATAAGAGGATTTGCAATCTTAGGCATAGCTTTTGCAAATATATTACCACTAAGTGGTCCTCATTTATATGAATCCTCTCCAAGTAGTATTTGGATGGATCCTATTGATAAACTAGTAGAATCGATTTTATTTATCTTCGCTGAAGGTAATTTTTATTCCCTCTTCTCTATCCTTTTTGGTTTTAGCGCAATTATTTTTATGGAGAACGCAGAAGACAAAGGATATAATCCTTACTATTTATTCTCAAAGAGATTATGGATACTGTTTGCAATTGGATTTTTACATGCCTTTTTCATTTTTTATGGAGATATACTCATGATATACGCAGTAATCGGTTTGTTCTTACTTCCTGTATATAAAGTTCCTGGTCGTGTTATGATGCTGCTGATTGGTATATTTATGATTCCAATGTTGTTTGAATTAATTAAGATACTGTTATTTGATTATCAAATTGCAGCTGTTGATTATAACTTATTACAAAATGTGATTATTAATTATCAAACAGGGGGAAGAATTGCATTATTACAAAATACTGTTGATTGGTTAACGATTTACTCTATAGAAAATCTTCCATCTTTGTTCTGCAGTATTTATCCAATGTTTTTGTTAGGGATGATATTAGGAAAAAATAAAGCATTGATTACTAATATTAAGGGAATCCACAAATTAATGTGGGTGATAAGTGGTAGTATTGGTATTGCAATAAAAACATTAGCAATAATATATTCTGACTCCTACTTTTTAATAAGACTTTCAGAAATTTTTGGTAATATAAGCATGTCCATATTTTATGGTTTATCTATTCTGTTATTACTAAAAAAAACAGGAAAGCATTTCAAATTAATTGCTAATATAGGAAAAACATCTATGAGTAATTATTTATTCCAAACAACATGTTGTTTTTTCCTGTTTAAAGTATTTAAGTTATATGCACAAGTTTCACCTGGTCATTTAGTTTTTCTTTCTATAGCTTTAATATTCATACAAATATTATTAAGTAATTGGTGGTTAAAAAAACATAAGCAAGGACCCATTGAATCGATATGGCGTAAGTTAACTTACTATAAAAGGACTCCTTCCTATAATAGGGTTGATAAGAAATAGATATAATAGTAGAATGAAAATGTAACTATTTTATATTTTTAACATTTTAGCAGCCTTTTATCGGCTAGCAGTTTAGATATTAAACGCAGCGTCCTTTGGGATGATTTATTGAGTATTACACTTTATGTGTAATTCATTAAACCATCTCTCAGGGCGCTTTTTTGCGTTTTATATAAATAATATATTGAGAGGATGAAGAAAAATGATGAAAGAAACAATTAGTAAGGGGCCAGTTTTACAAGGAAATGTATTTGAGGAAAGTAAAAGAAAAGCGGAAAAAATTATTGCTAGTAAACCAATCTTACATTCTCGTCATAGTATCGAGATCATTTTGCCAGATGGGGAACGAAGAATATTTAAAGCTAAGTCAGTGTCAAAAGAACATGCATTTAATGAATTCTTAGTATTTATTGAGTGTTTAGAGCAAGGAATTAACTCAAAAGTAATGTGGAGGTATAAAGGCGATAAGGTTTATCATTTTAGTACAACTATCAACGAAAAACCTTCTACAATTACACGCTTAAAGAAAGCGATAATGGGATATTTTTTTGATATTGAATAAGAGCTATGAGGACATTTACATTTAATTAAGAGAGGTAGATTTATTATGAGTAGATATAACGACGCAAAGGAATATATTAAGTATTTTGGGGAGAATGACACTAGTCTTCCACATTTACTGGCTATTATTGTCGGTGAAACCGTATGTGACTCAACGATCGATACTTTAGGTGAGTTAGGTTTTAGTGGGATTTCTCAATTATCTGAAGAGGAGCTATTGAAGTTCGAAGGAATAACTACGGAAACTTTATTTAGAATAAAAGCACTAAATGGAATCTTAAATATGGTACCAAAATTTGATTGGCAATCGGAATTTAAAATATCTTCTAAATTTGATGTAATTGAATATGTGAGAGATATTCGTTATAAGCAGGATTCACAATTAGATCTTTTATTTTTAAATAAGAATAATGTGGTTATAGGCAGACAAAATATTGTTAAAGGGACTAGAACACTCAATAAAGACTTAGTTCATTTGGCATTTCGACAAGCAATTAAAAGAAACGCTTCAAAAATAGTAGTCTGTAGTAATGAACCTGCAGGTTATGCAGTTTTAAAAGATGAAGACTATTCTTTATTCGACTATTTTTTATCTATATCCAATCTAATGAATGTTGAGGTACTTGATCATATTATTTTGGGTAAAAAAATGTGCGTTTCTATTGCGGAAGAGATTACGAATAAGTCCAAAGGAGAATTAGCATGAAAAACCAATGTAACCTAATAGGCCGATTGAGTAGAGATCCTTATTTAGCAGGTACAGAGGAAAATCCAGTCTGTTTTATGACACTTGCTGTAAATCGAAACTATAGAAATCAGCATGGAGAAAGAGAGGCAGACTTTATTCCAATTAAAGCATTTAAAGAGAAAAAGTTAGCTACCACTTGTCATAATAATTTACAAAAAGGTAGTTTAATTGCTGTTACAGCACGTTTGCAAGCAAAATTTAAGGATAATAAAACAGAAATTGAAATCATTGCAGAAGATATAGTCTTTTTAGATTCAGGTAAAAGGAGACTGAAGACTGAGGATGATGGAGAGAATAATCACAAATATTCATATGAGGAGAATTATCATCAAGAGGATATAATGCCTTGGGAAAGATAATATTGAGTAAACGTTCATTCTAATAGAATGGGCGTTTTTTCATGATTAAAAATAGGAGGAAATAACATGTCTCATATAGGTAACAAACGTGCGACACGTTGAGCTATAAATGACATTAAAAAAAGTCGTGAAAAGCTCGGATATGGGATTGCAAATTCATATCTAACTGTCATTCCAAACTATGAAATGAGGGAACTAACCACCCCGAAGCATAGTCACTAAGACTCCTACATGCGTCAACTCCCTCCGAAGGATTTGAGGTGTGAAGCTAGGTAAAGTCGATTGAAGTTGGTCCCAATGCTGTTATATGTAATGGTTCAACGATAAATCGGGTGTCTATAAAATATATATGGTGAGAATGTCCTTGTAACTGACGAACTTTCGAATGTACACAACTATAACCTAGATGATTAGGAATAATCATCGCCGTATAAAGCGGTACTTGTGAGGATGAGTAAGAATGTTTGTTATGAAAATCCTTAGCAACAAAGAAGGGTTGCTCCAGCAAGTAGTTGTAAAGAAAGCACCTAAGTATATATGAACAGATAGGAATGATTGGAACGTGGAAAGCGAGTAACGTGGAGGTTCGGAGACTTTTGAAGCGTTCATACGGAAAAGAGCAAATCTATAACGTGTGTTAATACTCGTGATGGTGGTGGCATGGTACCGAAGAAACAGGGATAACAAACTGTGGAGGGAAGGCCACTAGTCTAACGGAATTAAACAGAAAATTACTAGGGTAAGCAATCGGTTAGGACAAGTAGGCAAAATCCTTTTAAAGGAGAGTAGCGAACTTACCAATGAATGATAGTGTAAGATATTCCGAATATTATTTAATGCAACCAATTTTTGATAATCTATACGCCAAATCAAAAGAAAATTTTTCATTTTCTAATCTCTATGAACTAATTATTAGTAGAGACAATCTACTTTTAGCATATAGAAATATCAAATCCAATACGGGCAGTAAAACTGTTGGAACAGACGGATTAAGTATCAAAGATTATAAAATAATGGATGAAGCTACCTTTATCAATAATATCCGAGAAAGGTTAGCCAACTTCCACCCTAATAGTGTACGTCGAGTTTTCATTCCTAAAGCTAATGGAAAGGAAAGACCGCTTGGCATACCTACAATGGAAGATAGACTTATCCAACAATCCATAAAACAGATACTTGAACCAATATGTGAAGCGAAATTCTTTGAACATTCCTACGGTTTTAGACCAAACCGCTCAACACATCACGCTCTTGCAAGGATGCTAAACCTTATAAACGTAGGGAAAAATCATTATGTTGTTGATATTGACATTGAAGGATTCTTCGATAACGTCAATCACAACAAATTGATTAAACAACTATTTTCTTTAGGTATTAAGGACAAAAAGCTCCTGGCAATTATTAAAAAGATGTTAAAAGCCAATATTGAAGGTGAAGGGATACCAAACAAAGGTGTTCCACAAGGTGGAATACTTTCCCCTTTACTCTCAAATGTCGTTCTAAACGAACTCGACCATTGGGTAAGTGACCAATTTGAAACCTTCGACATTAGCAAACTAGGAAGTAAAGATACTCGTAAATACCGCTTTTTGCAGACCAAAACAAACATGAAGCAAGGCTTTATTGTTAGGTACGCAGACGACTTTAAAATCATCACAACTTCATATAATGAAGCGAAAAGATGGTATTTTGCAGTACAAAATTTCCTTGAAAAGAGACTAGGTTTAAATATCTCGAAAGAAAAATCGAAGATAACTAATCTCCGCAAAAGAAAATCCGAATTTCTTGGATTCAAAATTAAAGGGGTTAGGAAAGGAAAAAGAATCGTAGCACATAGTTTCATCAGCGATAAAAAGAAACAAGATATTATACAATCCTTACGCGAAAGAGCTAGAACACTATATCGTTCTAACACCCGAAAAGAAGCATATGAATACAACTCTTATATTAGAGGAATTCATAACTACTTTTCTGCTGCATCGCACGTTAGCGTTGATATGAAAGAAATTGCCTACAAAACTTACCGAACTATATGGAATAATCTTTCAAAAATTAGTGAATCAGGCAAATGTGAAGTGAAAGGATATGAAAGATACAATTACACTACCTTTTCCATCAAAGAAGTACCTTTAATTCCTGTTTCAGCGGTGAAATCTATCGTGGTGAAACAATTTCAACAAGATATTAATGACTACAGTCCGAAAGGTAGAGAGCTAAATAGTAAAGTCAATCTCATGTATAACATTCAAAAAGCTGTGCAACAACTAGCGAAAACTTACATTGAGAAAAGAAGCATTCAATACAATGATAATCGTGTCTCAAAGTTCAGTGCCAGTAAAGGCAAATGTTTTGTTACAGATGTGGACCTAACTAGAGACATTCACAACTATCATTGCCACCATATTACACCTATATATTTAGGTGGAACTGACGAATACGAAAATTTGGCTGTACTTCATAAATTTGCTCATATCTTGGTTCATGCTACGAAAGAGGAAACTATAGAAAAATATATGAGGTTGTTGAATATAAACGAATATCAACTAAAGAAATTAAACAAGCTTCGTAAAGCTTGCAAACTACAACCTATTAAAGACTAGTAAACTGTATAACCAGTTAGATGGGGCGCCGTATGAGGTGAAAGTCTCACGTACGGTGCTAACCGGGGGAAAAGTCGGAGATTACATCAAAGACTTACCTATCGGAACTAAAAGCAGGTTTTTTTGCAACACCTGAAACACAAGGTGAATATATCATTAAATTACTAAATGTCGAAGGTAGTGGTGTTTGGTTTGATCCCACTTGCGGAGAGGGAGAGATTCTAAATCAACTTGCAGCTGCCTTTAATAATGAAGAGACTATTATTAATACTTATGGAGTCGAACTTGATAGAAGACGTGCTGAACGCGCTTCAAAGCTTTTGAATCATTGTATAAATGCCCCTATAGAATCTATGGTAATACAAAATGAAGCTGTGTCATTCTTATTTCTTAATCCACCATATGATTTTGCATTAAAGGGGATGGATGATTCTTCAGCCAAAAGAAAAGAATGGGTTGAATTAGAAAGGAATTATAGATATCTAAAAGAGAATGGAATATTGATATATATTATTCCTTCATATCGTTTTGCAGATCAAAAAATTTCTAGGTTTTTAGCAACTAACTTTAATGAAGTTGGCATTATGCGATTTTCAAAAGAGGATTATGAAGACTATAAACAGTGTATTTTTATTGGAAGAAAAAAGGCAGGAAAATATAAAGGAATTAATGAAAAATTATATGATTTTTTATTAAGAATGGATTCCGAGGAATTTATATTAAAGAATGTAAATACGATTGATCAGATTGTAACTAGAGAATTTAAATGGAATGTACCAAGCGGTTATAAAAACTTATCTACATTTTATACAAAATTGGCAAATAAAGACGATTTTGTTGAAAGTATTAGAGAGAGTAAAGGATTCGAAGCTTTTATGAATAGAACCAAGCCACGCCAATTAAGTATAGGTGGAGAACCTATTCTGCCGCTTAATCAAGGGCAATTGTCTTTATTATTAGCAAGCGGAGCGATTAATGGTGAGCTAGGTGAAGGCGAAAATTATCATTTAGTACAAGGTCTTGAATCCGTTTCTAAAATTGTGGATGAAGAGGTAAAACATCACGACAATGGCAGCAAGACTGTAATAACTAAAACCAGAACAAAGAGGGATGTATCTGTAAAGATAATAACTCCAAATGGGATGATAAAAAAATTAGTGTGACGGTGATTGATATGATAAAAATTTTAGAATTATTCGGAGGTATTGGGGCCCCAAGAAAAGCTTTATTAAATCTGGGGGTTGATCATAAAGCTATAGATTATGTAGAGATAAAAGAAAATAGAGTACGTGCTTATAATGCTCTATATGACCATGCTCATAAACCACAATCCGTTGTTGGATGGAATCTGAAGCCGGATATCCTTATCCACGGATCTCCCTGCCAAGATTTTTCAAGGTCAGGATATAGAAAAGGTGGAAATATAAAGACTAAGACTCGCAGTTCATTAATGTTTGAAACGCTTAAAATTATAGAAAATATGGGGAAGTGGAAACCAAAAGTTGTAATTTGGGAAAATGTAAAAGGCGTTTTAGATAGAGACCTAATTGGCCCGTTTAACTCTTATATTCAACAAATGCGTAAACTAGGATACACAAATTCTTTCGATGTTTTAAATGCTGTTGACTTTGGTATTCCACAGCAAAGAGAAAGAGTGTTTTGTATATCCATTTTTGGAAAAGAGGCATTTGACTTCAATAAATTAGAAAGAACCCCAATGCGTCATATTAGTGAATTTTTAGAGAATAAAGTAACTGGCTCTCAGTATTTGGTTAATGTTCCAAGTATGTTGAGTAGAATAGAAGAATTTAACCCAGTAAAGGAAACGGATAAGTACAAACGTAGATTATCCGTAATAGAAGATTATTGTTGGACTATAACAGAAAGACAAGATCGATGTCCTAACGCTGGAATTATTAGATTAAAAGATAAAGTGGGATATAGATATCTAACTGAAAGAGAAGTATGGAGATTAATGGGTTTTGATGATAAAGATTTTGAATTAATCTTGGAACAATTCCCTTCTAGAAAGGGTTGTAGAAATGCTACTCTTTACGAACTAGCAGGAAATAGTATAGTAGTCCCAATTTTAGAAGCAATTTTTAAAGTTATTCTAAAAGAGGATTTTGCAGAAGATTTACTAACAAATACAAAAGGGCAATTAGAGTTGATTATTTAAAAATATAAAATGGAAAAAACGGATTAGATCTAATATTCTAATCCGTTTATTAGGAGGATATAAACATGAACTCACAATTAAGTATTTTTGACCTTAATATTAAGAAAGTTAAAGAAATAAGAACAGAAAAGCAAATTGATAAGAATGTTGCATATGACGTTGGAGACTTTATTACTGGTTCTAGAAAAGAATTAGATAAAATAAAAAGAAGATTTCAGGAAAATCATTCTGAGGAAGAATTAGAAAACATAGAAAAGCTTAATCCGCTTCTTTCAGAGGAATTAATAACCAAAAGAGAATTAACAAAATCTTTTTCTCTGAAGCTTGAGAAGGAAAATGGTGTAGAACCAGGAGTTGCTAAATTGAAGCAATTAATTATTAATAGAATAGATAAGGTTCCCGCTGTTCAAACAAAAGAGGGAAGAAGAGACTTTATGTTAGCAATCCAAAGTTTCTTAGAACTTATTAATAAAGTGAAAAAGTGGGACGATGTTTCAGACTTTATTGTTGGTTTTTCCAAAACGCTTATATTAGAAAGAAATAAAGAATCAGATACAAATTTCTTTATTTTAGGGAAAAGCTTCTTAAAATTTTTTCTGAGGGCAGGATATAAATCATCTATTAATACAGCATCAAAAATAAATACATGGGACGATATCTTTGGGAAAAAGGAAAATGGCGTAAAAGGTACAAAAAAGAAAAATAGTAAATGGGAAAGAGTATTACCAGAAAGACCTGATAGAAGAGGTGGGAAACCAAGCGCGGTAAAAAAGCCAGAAGATTTGGTGGAGTTGTTTGGATTTCGAGGAGTGCAATTTGGCCATTATATGGATGATGAAAAAGGCATGGAGCATTTAGTTCGAGCTTCAGAAGCAATTTTGGATTTAGCAGATGTACTTGAAATTGATGTTACTTCTTTATCTTTAGATGGAACACTTGGACTAGCGTTTGGAGCAAGAGGAAGAGGCGGAAATGCATTAGGTACTTATGAGGCTCTATCAAGAGTTATTAATATGACAAAAAATAAAGGTTGTTTAGGAATTCTCGCCCATGAGCTATTTCATAGCATTGATCACTACATTTACATTAAAAGTCATAAAAATACAAGTAGTAGAGGATATGGAACAGAATGTAATACACTAGGTGAACAAATACCTTCTCAAATAAAAAGTGCCTTAGAATATTTATCTGAGAGTTTAAGAGAAGGAAATGGAACAGCATATTTCATAAACACAAACAAAGATGATGTTACTTATAGAGGAGTTGCTTTAAAAAGAGATTATGAACGTTTTAACGGAGATATAGCATTAGCTATAAAAAAAGAATGTACTATTCAGCAAGATAGCATAAATAGAAGACTTGATTTTTCTCAGTATTATGGAGCATCAGAAATTTCACTAAAGAAAGAAAAAGAAAAACTCAAAAGAAGGGCAAAAAGAGAAGTTAAAAAATATGCATTGGCTATGGCTTGGTATCATGAAAAAATTACTGGAGAAAGAGTTGAAAGAATGCCTTATCCAACTGATAAATCACAATATTACCTAAATGCAATCGAGTTAGACGATGGAAATGAATCTAAATATTGGAGTAATATTATTGAAATGGCTGCAAGGGCGTTTGAAGCTTACATTGCAGATAAACTATCAGCAACTAATAGACGTAATGACTATCTAGTGTATGGGACATCAGATGAGATTGCTTTTCCTCAAGGAAAAGAGCGAGAAAAAATAAATAAAGCTTTTGATATATTATTTGATACATTAAAGATCAATGACATATTATAAATCAAAAAATATAAGAAATCCAAGATATCTAGCTCAAGATACCTTGGGTTTCTTTTTTATATAAAAATTACTATTAACTTCTTTATAACTCTAACTTTAGACCCTAACATTTTGTTTATTCTTTATATATACTTTATACTATAGTTTTATTATGATGATGGTAAAATGATAACTAATAGCCAATTTAATTGAAGAGTGAATAAATAAATGGAGTGTCCAAAGGACTTTAAAAATAAAGTTGTTTTCTTCCTCAAAATGGTTATAATATAGGTAATATGTCATTAGCGTTACAAAAGAATAGGAAATTTATAAAGAAATTCACTGTATACCGGAACTTTATTACTTAATATCTAAAGTGTAATAACAGCTAAGTAAACGTTGGTTTAGTTAGCTTTTTTTTGGTGAATTATATACTTTATTGAGAGATATCTATAGAAATTTATAAAATGTTTGTATATATAAGTTAAAATAAATAGAAGATGATATAAGAATGAGGGATATTAAGATGGAAAATTACTTATTAAAACGGATAGGTTTTACATCTGAAGATAATTATGTGATTTTATATTCTTTGTTAAAGGAAAATTTTACAAATTGTAATGAAAATATAAGATCTAGTGTTTTACTTTCTATAATTCAAGAAAAACCTAAAAATAGATGTAAAAAAGTCCAAGAAGTAAAATTGCTAATTTCTAAGGAACAAGCCGATTACTTATTAAAAATTAATGAAGAAAAAGAGTTAATAAGAGAAATAAATTCCATCATATTGAAATAATTAATACCTTTGGAAATTAATCCTATTGAATAATTCCAAAAAGTATGTTTTAATAAATTCAATATTAAATACAAAGGGAAAAACCCTATGAAAAGGCCAAATTTCGATTTGGTATTTTGTCATAGGGTTTTTCCCTTTTTGTTTAATCCATAAACAAAAGCTTGTATGATAAAATAAAAAAAACCACCTAGATACAATTAAACTATCAGGCGCTAAACTGATAGTAGTTTAATTGAGTGAAAGCGGGAGTTTTCTAAACTTATATTCTTGAAAATATTTTAACATAAATATATGTTTTAGCAAGTAAAACTCCTTCTTTAATTTGTTTACTTGGGTTTACTTAGGAGGAACAATAGTGGAAGAAGAGTATTATAATTTAAAAGGTAAAAAGGATAAACTAAAGTATTTTCGATTAAAAGATACAGGTATGTTTACGCAAAGAAGTAAATTGATAAATATAGAGGATACTCAAGAATATAAAACCTATTTTTACCCAGAGCAAGATAAATTGATCTTTGAGGAAAATCAAGTTAGAAATTTTAGTTTAGACGAGCACGGAGAGTCTATTCCAGCAATTGATGGTGAACTTACTATTTTTAATAACTATTTTTTTGACTTTTGGGGATTTTATCTGGGAGACGCCACACGATTATATGCATATTTAAAAAGACATGCTTATGGGGAAAAAGACTATGTGTATCCCAATTTTGAATTGATTTCAGAGAAAATGGATAAATCAAGAAAAACATTACATACCTATTTAGATATACTAGAGCATTACGGCTTTGTCTATAAGTTTAATGTAATAAATGAGTCTCGGAATAATATGGAAGAGAGTCCTATTTTTAAAGTCAGGAAACAAACTCCTTTATTATCTAAAAAGCTAATAGAGGGAGATAATAATATAATTATCCCTGAAAACGCACCTGCTCATGTAAAGAAAATGCTAAAAAAAGAGCGTGAAGGATTACCTCCTAGATTACGCAAAGAGCACGAAGTTTTTACCAAGAAGCATTTAAAAAACAAAGCGGATATCCTTCCAGAACAATTAGATTATGAGGAGATTTACAATAAATACTTACAATATAAAGATATACTTAAAAATATTCATAAAAAAGTTCAAAGTGAAGAAGTTGACCCAACTATTACCTATTCTGAAACAGAGGTACATTTAAAAAAGAATATGACACAAGATGAAAAACTGCTTTTAGCTGTTGTTCTAGAATCTGCACAAGCAAATATTTCTAAACCCTCTTTCGATACTTGGTTTAAAGATATCCTAATAAAAGTTCAAAATAATATTTTAACTATTTATGCACCGAACGAATTTGCTATGGATTGGCTAGAAGAAAGATATAAAGATAATATAGTAGAATGGGTGAATAAAACAGGTAGTTGGATCACTGACATAAATTTCTCCCATTATGAATGTTATAAGCAAGTTTAATTAATATTAATCCGACCGTCACCCAATAGGCTGCAAAGACAAAGGGGAGAAAAGAATAGGGAGGTTGTCCACCTCCTGCGTCTTTGTAGGCATCCCACATGCAAAGAAATACAGACAGGGATAAAACATCAACCATCCATAATTGGTTTGCTCGATTGCTTCTTCAAGCCTTCCATTAAAACTCAATAAGATAACTTCATTAAAGTTTACCTATACAGATAGTAAATACGTTTGGAACTGGTGATTGAAGGAAAAGAAAACTTTAATTTTATTTCAATAAAAAATTCCTTTAAAAAAGAACTTAAGAACTTACTTCGTTATGTATTAAATTCATATCTTTTTGTAGAAATGCACGAATTTCATCTAGTGTAAGCCCCATCTGACGTGCAAGCAAAATTAGCTCAATCCCATTCTGTGTCTAAAGTATCATTATCCAACCTATCAACCACCCCGAAAATTGACCTATGCAATTTCCTTTTATTGTATATCCACATATCCTTTTTACGAATACGATACTGGATTCTATTTAAAGTTTATGTCGTTTTTTAGGAAAATCTATTTATTTTTTTGTGGAAATCTCAAGCGCGAAAGCAGGACATTAAGTCGTTTTTTTACTAGGGGTACAGTCAAGAAAACGAGGATATATTTACTAGCCATATGGGTGGGTAGTAAAGGTAATCTGAAATGTTGTATGTATCCTATAATGAATTTAAATTATTCTTTTGTTTAATATTAAATGGGATGGCAGGAGGTGAAAAAGATGCCAAATATTTTTGAAGCAGTAACTAATACGTTAAAAACGTTAGTTGTTGATGAATCAAATTCACCACTTCATACAGGAGAAGTAACAAGTTGTTGGACTTACTATACTTCTATAAAAGAGTTTATTCGTTTTGAAGAAGTTGGGTTGAATACAACAGTTGATGATGAAGTGCGTGAAATGTTGACAGATGCAATTAAACTGTGTGAGAAACAAGTGACTCAATTAGAGGAATTTATGAAAAAGGAAGGAATCCCACTACCTGAACTGCCAGCATCTAAGCCAGCATCAGACCCAAATGATATTCCGTTAGGTGCAAAATCAACTGATGATGAAATTACAAATGGTGTTGGAATTAAGGTTGCTACTGCAATTATGCAGTGTGCTACTGGTCAAGCACAATCGATTCGGAATGATCTTGGACTAATGTGGGTAAAATTTCATTTGGAAATGGTTACCTTTGGAACAACTCTAAAAACATTAATGCAAAAAAGAGGTTGGATTAGAGTTCCTCCATATTACTATCCCCCAGGAATGCCGAAACAATAAACAAAAAGAGCCAATTTTGGCTCTTTTTTAATCTAGTTCAACTCGAATTGATTTTTTAGTTACTTCTTTTTGACCAATGATAAAATAAAGGCTGAACTGTACCCTATTGATAAGAAAATAGACGGATCGGTTTCTTACATAAAACAATTACGCTAAGAGAGACTAAGTATATTATTTACTTTCTTTGTTAACCATAGTTAAGAGTGTTAACAGTATTAGAAATAGGAGGGCCATGCATTTATGAAGGCTGTAACTTATCAAGGACCAAATCATGTACAGGTTAATCAAGTAGAGGATGCAAAATTAGAAAAAAAAGACGATATTATAGTTAAGATTACTTCTACTGCTATTTGCGGATCTGATTTGCATTTATATCAAGGTAACATGCCATTACCCCCTGGATATATTATTGGCCACGAACCAATGGGTATTGTGGAAGAAGTTGGACCTGAAGTTACAAAAGTAAAAAAGGGAGACCGTGTTGTCGTTCCCTTTAATGTTTCATGTGGACATTGCTTTTATTGCCAACATGAAATGGAAAGCCAATGCGATAACTCAAACCCTCATTATGATTCTGGCGGATACTTTGGTTATACTGAGAAGTTCGGTAACCATCCAGGTGGTCAAGCTGAATATTTAAAAGTCCCTTTTGGAAACTTCACTCCCTTTGTTATCCCGGAGTCATGCGAATTGGAGGATGAGTCACTGCTCTTTTTATCGGATGTTCTGCCAACAGCTTATTGGAGTGTAAAAAATGCAGGTGTAAAATCAGGCGATACAGTTATTGTTCTTGGATGCGGACCTGTTGGGTTGATGGTACAAAAATTTGCCTGGATGGAAGGTGCAAAGCGTGTAATAGCAGTTGATTACTTGGATTACCGAATCAATCATGCAAAAAAGATGAACAATGTTGAGGTATTTGAGTTCACAAAATACCCTGATATGGGGGAACATTTAAAAGAAATCACACATGGTGGGGCAGATGTCGTCATCGATTGTGTAGGTATGGATGGAAAGAAATCACCCCTAGAGTTTCTGGAACAAAAATTCAAACTGCAGGGCGGAACCCTTGGACCTATTCAAATTTCTACTAAAGCTGTCCGAAAGTATGGGACAGTGCAAATGACTGGTGTTTACGGAGGTAACTATAATCTATTTCCATTAGGTGCATTTTGGATTAGAAATATTAATCTTAGAATGGGACAGGCTCCAGTCATTCATTTTATGCCAGAATTGTTTAAAAAAATAACAAATAACGAATTTGACCCAAGAGATATTATCACACACAAAATGTCCCTTGAAGAAGCAAGTCATGGTTATCGAATTTTTAATAATCGTGAGGATGAATGTATAAAAGTCGTTTTAAAACCGTAATACTCTTCTCTTTCCAAAAAGACTTCATAAATTGTATAGAAGTCTTTTTGTCTGTTATTATTTAGATTATTGGATAATTCAGCTCGTAACTTGGGTAGCAATAATATGGTGGTCTCATTCCTATTTTTGGCATGGGCCAGGAATCCTCCATATAGACCATCTTTACTTTTTCATTTGAATGGTTTACTAGCAATAGCTTTACTTCTGGATTAAATTCATATCTCAAAATGGTAACCCCTTCCATTAGGAATGTGTGGATTCTCCCCCATCAACATGAAGAACTTGACCAGTAACAAAACGAGAATCATCAGAAGCAAGATAGACAAAGGTTGGTGCGAGTTCAAATGGATGGGCAACTCGTTCCATTGGATTAAATGCTCCATATACAGCGACTTGGTCTGACGAGAAACTTGCTGAAATAAGTGGGGTCCAAATTCGGCCGGGGGCGACGGCATTGACTCGGATCCCTTGTTTCACGACATTTTTAGCCAAGGCACGTGTCCAACCAACTATTGCGCCTTTTGTGGCCGTATAATCAATCATTTGCTGCTCACCTACATACGTCACCACTGAAGAAGTGCCAATGATTGAGCTGCCTGGTTTTAAATGAGGAAGCGCTGCTCTTGTTGTGTAAAAATGAGAGTATATATTAACTTTGAAAGTGTCATCGAATTGCTCATCTGTAATGTCAAGCAGACTTAGTTGTTGGAATTGGATACCAACGTGGTTACAAAGAATATCAAGACGTCCAAACGTATTTACTGTTTGTTCTACAATGGAGATACACTGTTGTTTGTCTCGCAAGTCCCCAGGCATTAGAAAACAACGTTGTCCGAGTTGTTCAATCCTCGTTTTTGTTCTATTTGCATCCTCGTGTTCATCTAAATATGAAATAGCAACATCTGCTCCTTCTTTAGCAAACGCAATTGCTACTGCTGCACCAATACCACTGTCACCCCCTGTAATAAGTGCTACTTTTCCTGTTAACTTTCCACTCCCTTTATAGTTCGGGTTTTCGATAATTGGAAGGGGTACCATGAATTTTTCCACTCCGGGATGGCGCAGCTGGCGCTGTTCAGGTAAACTTATCGGAATTTCTTCGTAACGTGTAATTTTCCCATAGTTAGGGTACATGGGATAAGGTTGAGTTTTCATGTTCGCTTTAAACATTTGTTGCATTTGCTTTATTTGGTCTAATTGACGACTTTGATCCTTTTGATCCATGGAAACCTCCTATAGAAATAATTTTCTTCTATAGAATGTTTATGTTGTTCACTACAAATATAGTAAAAAAAGTGTGAAAAAAGTTGTTACTTTCAACACAGAAGCGTATTCTTCCTCAAAAGAGACACCTTTTTTCTTTATTGAACTGACCTTTAGGACTAGGAGCTTTACTCAACATTCTACCCCTCTAACGGATCAACTTATTGTTACTTAACAGTTTTTTAATCCCGGCTACCTCAAGAATAGTACCTAAAAAAATAGGTCAACTAGAAAAAACCGGCTAACCACATAATACGATTTGGCCCTTGCTGAATAACAACAAATACGTTTTGTTGTTCCACAAATTCTTTTTTTTATTGTTTTTGAACTCTCTAACTGATTCTAGCAAACTTTCTGACTCTCTTTCTCCAAGCTCTTCAAGAAAATCGGTGAATTCTCCTTCTCCGTTTTTATCACTAAAATCATCCATTAAGTCATTAAACTCCCATTCTATGATTTCTAACTCTTGCGATGTACAGGTTTCTAAAAAATCCATCGTGGCATACATATCATCACGAAGATTGGTGTAAATTTCCCATGAGTCCTAGTCCCACCATCTTTAATCCCATCGGTTCATCATCCATTGAATCTTTTCAACATCTACATTCGATTTACTCCTCTTCATTATATTAAGGATATACTTATTTCTCTTGCTACAGGCACATCGAATGGAAGTTACGGAGGTTTACGATTGAGATCAATACGATATTTCCCAAATCGGTTAACATGTGCCGTCACATAAGGGCTCAAATAAGGAATCAATTCTTCATCATATCCATTTCCATCTTGCATGTAGTCTTGGAGGATACGAGATAAAGTGAAGACGTTGTAAAAAATGAGACAGTTAGCAACAAGGTGATTATATTTAATCATTTTTCGTTGCTTTTCCCGGTCATTTTCAGCGATGATACCTTCACCACCGAAGAACAGCCACTTTGTAAACCCATTAAATGCTTCACTTTTGTTGGTAGCTGACTGAATGGTAGCTCTAAGTACCTCGTCAGCAGCCATATATTTTAACAAGAACATGGTCCTGATCACTCGCCCTAGTTCCCGGAAGGCTTGAAATAATTTATTCTTTTTTGTGTATGTCCCTAATTTATTTAGAATGGTAGAAGGGGTGATCTTCCCGGCTTGAATGGACATGGCCACCCTTAACATGTCTGGATAGTGTGTTTCAATCTCATCTGTAAAAAGGTCATCAATATGATCGTAAACCTCGTCTTTACTTGGACGGAACAATTTTAACTTCTTCCAATTACGAATTCTAGGCATCAGTTGAATACCTAATAAAGCAGACAGTCCAAAAACGGTTGTACTCTGACCTTGCAAGAAATAAAAAGGGTTGCCCAAGAGGACGCTAAAACCGACCTTTTGGGCAACCCTTTTTTTCTATATCTGTATTATGATTTTTCTGTTATTTTATTTCTTACTTTTCCCTGTCTTATCACAGGCTGATATTGTAATAGATGACTTAATTGAATGAAAAACAATATTACCTAAAATGGAAAATGCGTATTTAACTAACAAGTAAATAGCTTCGATTGACAGCTTATTTTTCAAATAAGATTTAAGACATGACTTCAACAAACGGGTCGATTGTTGAAGATCATAGGCAGAAAATGATCAAACTTTCTTATAAAAAATGTATACTAATTCACAGGGGAACAATCCATTTTAATCAATCTTTTTTTAAAATGGATTGTTTTTATTTTACTCTTTTTAAACCACAGGCTCTGCCTGTGTGAAAATAAAACTTGTAGAGTCGTATTAGAAAAAAACTCCAATCGTTATAATAGAAGATGGCCGTCAAACCAACTTCAAATAACGAGAGGAGTTCTGCTCATGTCGAGCGACAATAGTTTATCACATAGTGTGTCCTGAATGCTAGAGGATGCTGAAAGAATTATAGTAACCCAAAAGCAATGCTTTCTAAGAGATGGAAGTAGGTCTTCCGCAATCGACATACAGGTGTAGATTGCAAAACACCCATAGGTGCTGTAGTCAAAAGCTATGGTATTGAGCGTATGAGGAAAAGGCAGTAAAGAAACTGTCAGTTGGGTGCCACAAAGCTGAACGAGAGTGAAGAACTGATGAAGCATCGTTAAGACTTACAAGTATAGTCAAAACCAGAGTATTGTGTGGACGCTGGGATAAATCTATCGGAAACCTGTTTACTGGATAGATGGCTGTCGGTGTTGAGGTTACAGGAGTGTGGCATAGGCTCTTGGGAGGAACAGGAGAATCTTGTATTGCTATGTTAAACGGAAAAATACAAGCTTACAAATATGCGAGTATGAAAGTAGGGATGAGCAGTACAGGTGCGGAAGAATTCGTAGTAGTGGGGAAGCTGATGTAATGTCAGTGGAGCGAAGGGGTTCTGTCATTAAACTTCTTGAATATTACAACCAAAAAATGGGAGGATTTTATGAAAGAGGGGAAATCATTTCGGATTTCACAGAATGAAATACTGAATGCCTATAAGGCAGTCAAGGCAAACAAAGGCGCAGGTGGGGTAGATGGCATAGAAATAGATGAGTTTGATAAAGATTGGAAAAACAACCTTTATAAGCTCTGGAATAGAATGTCATCGGGAAGCTATTTTCCTAAGCCGGTGCGTGGAGTGGAAATACCAAAGAAGAATGGGAAAATGAGACTGTTAGGAATACCAACGATCGAAGATCGTGTGGCACAGATGGTTCTGAGAAATCGGATAGAGCCATTAGTGGAACCAATATTCTATGAAGATTCCTATGGTTATCGTCCAAGAAAATCTGCATTGGACGCAGTGGGACAAGCGAGAAAACGATGTTTTCGTATGAAATGGGTTGTAGAGTTTGACATCGTAGGACTCTTTGACAATATAGAACATGAACGATTGATGAGATTGATAGCGTATCATGTGAAAGATAATTGGATTATTTTATATATTAAAAGATGCCTAAATACATCCATTCAAATGCCAAACGGAGAGATTTTTGAAAGAAAATCGGGAACCCCTCAAGGCGGAGTAATCAGTCCAGTTCTTGCGAACCTATTTATGCATTATATGTTTGATGATTGGATGGTAAGAAATTTTCCAAATTGTCCATGGGAGAGATATGCAGATGATGGACTGATACATTGTGTTAGCAGAAAACAAGCGGAGTATGTACTTGACAGATTGATAGAACAGATGGGTTATGCTGGTTTGGAAATACATCCTGAGAAAAGCAAAATCGTTTTCTGTCAAAGAGATAATAGGCAGTTGGAATCAGATAATCATTCATTTATCTTTTTGGGATATTGCTTTAGGCAGAGAATGGTTAAGAGCCAAAAGGGGATATACTTTATGGGGTTTACACCTGCGGTCAGTAAAGAAGCTGGGAAAAACTTTAGAGAGAAAATCCGAAATGTAATAAAGGAAATGAATACAACTGATATAGTGCTGCTGTCACAAAAACTAAATCCCATCATTCGTGGATGGATGAATTACTTTATGAAATACACTCCAAGTGAAGCATTTAGACAAGGTATAAATTATGTGAATCTAACATTGACAAGATGGTTAGTAAGAACAAGGAAAAAGGTTAGACGAAGCTATATAAAATCACAACATCTTTTGTATCGTATAGCAATGTCAAATCCGGAAAGATTCTACCATTGGAAAGTGGGCTATATGCCAGTGAGATGACAAGAGCCGTATGATGGGAGACTATCACGTACGGTTCTGTGAGAGATTTGGGGTGAAACTCCCCTTATCTACTCGACCAAGATGGAATTGTAAGTATCATATCGTATTTATTCCCAAATACAGAAGGAAAGTAGTATATGGGAAATTAAGAAAAGATATAGGTGCTATATTGAGAAAACTATGTGAAATGAAAGATGTAGAAATAATGGAAGCACATGCCATGCCAGATCATATACACATGCTGGTAAAAATACCACCGAAAATGTCTGTTTCGTATTTCATGGGATATTTAAAAGGTAAAAGTTCATTGATGATCCATGATAGACATGCAAATTTAAAATATAATCATGGAAATCGAACGTTTTGGGCGAAAGGATATTACGTAAGTACGGTTGGATTAAACGAAAAAACAATTGCAAAGTATATACGAGAGCAAGAAGCAGAGGACCGTTTGCGAGATAATATGAGCAAACGAGAATACGTCGATCCATTTAAAGATAAGTAGGGAGAGTAAACGGTTGGCGGTCAATTTAGAGGTCCCTTTAGGGGCTTCGTTGGTAAAGTGCCCTTATAGGGCGAAATTAAAACCGCCGGTTCTACCGGCGGATACTTACTTTGTCCATAAATATGGTTTTGTAAGGTGTTTTTGATCAAACTTTATTCTAAAGCTACACTATCTAAAATGTATGTGGAATGGGGATTCGTATGCTTGTAGAGGCAATATGCAAGGAAAAAGGGATTACTCAAACTCAAGTAATGAAAAGTGGAGAACCAAAGATGAAGAATTTAAACCTTTTTGAAAAAATAAATACTCTTAAGGAAAAAAATATTATTGATGAGGCTCAAAAACAGGTTCTGCCCCAGATTAGAGACATGGGGAATCATACTAAAAACACATGAAGTAAGAATATTAAAACAAGCTCTTCATGTTGTTGAGTTTGTACTCTATAACATATATGTGCTACCGAATATTACCATTATCACCAAGCCGAAGCGATGTAAATATTTCTTAATTCAAAACTATAAATAATGTTAAAGTTATCCACTAAAATTTCCGCATTATCAAAATTGTAATGGGGGTTGTAGTTTTTTCAAAGCGTTTTATAAATTTCACAACACCCCATGTAAAATTTACAAAGCGGAAATATAATATGGGTTGTAAAAATTACAAGGCGTAATTATCTAACAATTTTCGCTTTGTAAAATTTTCAACCCCTATTGTGAAATTTTCAAGGTATTTATAGGTTGAGAAATTTACAAGGGGTGGTTGTAATTTTTGCAAGCAAATAAATACTAAGTTAATAAAAACAAATCTTTTAAAAAGATATATTATATAAGGGAAAACCAATTTTGTTATCTACTTGTCTTAAAAGAAAAGTAGGGATATAATACCACTATACAAATGTTTCGTACTTTTATTTTTTATTTGCAATCCCTTAAGGGATTAGCAGTCTTAATATAACGTTAACAGCCTTTGTGGTTGATGAAAATAAATAGCTTATAAGCTATTTATCTACATTAAATCACAAAGGCTTTTTTGCGTTATTTTAATGAAGCACTTGTATAGATGAATTCATAACAGAAAGGATTGAGAGAGGTATGACGACGAAAAAGCAATCTAAAAAGAGAAAATTAAAAGAGGGTACCAAGAATTCTAGGACCACCAAGGAACTAGTAAAACAAATCGAAAAGAAAGTAGAACAGGATGGATATTGCATTTTAAAGCAGATTCATCATGGGAATGAAACTTACCATAAAATTTGGTGGTGGATGGAAATAGAATTAATGATTGGAGAATATGACGTAGCAGCTAACAAGGTTAAAGAAATAAAAGATATCAATATCGAAAATCGACAGAATCTACTAGATATAGTAGCAGGATTAGAAGGAAGCGTATCCCTTGTGCCGCTTGTTAAAGATTAAACCAATCAGGAAGCACAATGTAATGGGAAATGAGATTATAACCACACACAAAGGTGAAAATATGAACATAGAAACTGTTCAGTTCTCGTATTTCAAATACAAAGATAGATATATAGAATATTGCGGTTATCAATATAACCAATATTGGTTTTTGATTCATAATTCAAAAAGATCCGAAGTAGTGTCTATATCTAATGAGCTTTGTCCATCTTTTGATACAGCAATGTCTTATATATCTAATATGTATATTGATAAAAAAATGAAATAATAAAAGGGAGGTGCCCTACCTAATTAGATAGAGGCATCGATGCTTTCTATTCTTATTAGGTAGAAAGCATGAAGGAAACTAAAACGATAAGTATAACAGAAGAGTTAATAGAAACACCAAAAATGATTGAAGTATATCTTGATGATGCATGGCAGACTGCTTTTTGCTATGGATTAGCCTATGAAAAACCAAAGCAAAATTGGCAAAGAGCAAAACTGCTTTTAACTATTATTGCTGGTAATGATTCTACTGTACAAGCTATGAAGGCTGCTATTGATATAGGATCAAGTGGTTTGTCTTTCGGAAACGGAGAGAAAGGCTTAACAGATTATACTTATACAAAAGAATTGGAACTCTATACAGAAAAAGGGAAATACGAAAAATTTCCAATGACTATTATTAATAATAGAAAAGCAATTGTTGTTGTTCATGATGAATTAATGGGAAATGATGATTATATTTTATCTTTTACTGGGGATCCAGCAGAAGACTTACGTACAGTTTTAGGCGGAGGCAAATTTGGACTACATATCTTACCCGAATGGAAAGATATTATTTTTCATGAATTTTTAAATATAGGAATTTTACAATCTGTAGATATTTACTTTGATTCTAAATTATTTCCAAAAGGATTTTCCTTATTTAAGTTACAAGCTACAGAAGAAGAGGTTGATAATTTAATCTCTAAAATGATTAAAGAGAAAAAGTTAAGATTCCGCAAAGAGGGTACTGGAACTGAAGTAGAAATGGTATCAGATTTGACAGAGTATATGCAACAAAATGTTGAGGGAATGATTAATAAAGTTAGCAGAGAGGTATCACCAATTCATAATCCTTTAGTGGATCATATTAGTCCTAAAATTAGTACTTATAAACGTGAATTGTTTCCAGTTCAAGCTCATGTAAGTACTGCTGTAGCGAAAAAACTTGCTAAGAGTAAGGCTGTAATCATCCAAGGCGAAATGTCGACAGGTAGTGCGGCACGTTCCGCTATAAGTGTAGCTTAAACACGAAAAGCGGGGGCCGAATCTTTATAAGATTGGTTACAACTCTTTAAACGATTTACAGGGTGAAATTTCCCTGTCATGGCTAATATTCCAAGTCAAGTCATGTCTATGAGACTCCTACATGCGTCTATCATTCCAATGTGATAGAGGTCTGAAGCTAGGTGAAGTCGTCCTTGAAGCGAACTCGTTGAACGTGGATATAGGGCGGTAGGCTTTAAAAACATTCTATGATGAGCGAAATCGAACCCTCGTATGTACGCTCCGTTACTCATTCCCCAACCTAATAACGAGATATATGGTTGGGATTTGCGTGAAGGTATTTCTCTTTTGCCAGTAGAGAAATTGCTTATATAGGTCTTTCCAGTGCCTATATAAGATTCATGAGAGTTAGGAATAGTCTACTCATGAACAAGTAGCGCCGGAGTATAGAGGGCATCTAAGGAATGTAAAAGAAGGGCTGGTTTAAAGGGAACGTGCGAGAGCCAATAAGTGGAGGTATTGGAACTTATGAAACTTATTGGAAGTCAGCGACACCATAGTACCAATAATGAATAGCCGTTTGTATCTTGCTATAAGTTGCTTCTGCAACGAAATGTAAGAGAGGGTAGAAACTATTCTAGGGAAGGGTGTTAGTCGAGAAGTATTGCACTAATTGAGGAAAATGTTCAAACGAACCATGTGAGAGTAAAAGAGTTAATTCATTTCGGATAGTCCATTTTCTCTAATCAAGGGGGCGATCCACATAGAAATGAAGGATAATAAACAATTTCCACAAAACGAAAAAGAGCTAAAACTAGCACTTGATAGTATGTACCGATTAGCCAAAGAAAGCAATAAACCTTTCTATAACCTTATTGAACTTATGAAGAACGAGCAGACTATACTGACCGCCATTCATAATATCAAGGGTAATAAAGGAAGCAAAACTGCTGGTATTGATGGTAAGACTATTGATTACTATCTTCAAATGGACAGAGATAAGTTGATGTCCCTAATTCGTAGGAATATCAATAATTATCAACCTAGTCCAGTAAGAAGAAAGTACATTCCCAAATCAGATGGTAAGCAACGTCCCTTGGGTATTCCTAACATGATAGACCGCATCATACAAGAAATAGCCAAAATTGTCATTGAACCCATAGCAGAAGCTAAGTTTTACCATTACAGCTTTGGTTTCAGACCAATGCGTTCAGCTGAACAAGCCATTGCTGAAACACTAGAACGTATTAGGAGAAGCAAAACCTATTGGGTAATAGAGGGCGATATTAAAGGATATTTCGATAATATCAATCATAATAAGTTGATTGAAATAATGTGGACATTAGGAATCCGAGACAAAAGAGTGCTTATGATGATTAAGAAGATGATAAAAGCAGGAATTATGGAAGAAGGTAACTTCAGAGACAGCGTTAGTGGTTCACCACAAGGCGGTATCATCTCACCTCTTCTGGCTAACATTTATCTTAATTACTTTGATTGGGAGATTGCTAGAATGTTCCAAGAGCATCCAGCTAGGTATAAGGTCAAAGACGTTTCTCGAAATGGGTTACAACGTGTTCGTCAAAGACACGAAGATACATTTCTAATCAGATACGCAGACGACTGGGTTATACTCTGTAAAAGTGAGGAAAATGCCAAAAGGATTCTCAAAAAAGTGGAGAAATATTTTAACCACCAATTGAAACTGGAGCTATCCAAGGAAAAGACCTTAATTACTGATGTGAGAACTAATAGGGTCAATTTCTTAGGATTCTGGATTTTTGCAGAAGAACATCGGCTTAGAAAAGGCAGCATACAAGGAAAAGCTATTCCTAATATGGATAAAGCCAAATTGAAAATAAAGGAAATTAATAAAGATATTAAAACCCTTTATGACCATCGCGGTACTAAATCCAAACAGGTTGCCATAATCGAGAGTATCAACTCAAAGATTGTCGGTATAGCAAATTATTATAAAATCGCCAACGTATCTACTATATTTCAAGGGTTTGATAAACGTATTCATTATGCCCAATGGAGAACATGGTTGTTTATGAACAATCGTCGAGGACGATATCATCAACTAACTACTCCAGCGGACACCCTTATAAATAGAAGAGATAGACATAAAGAGCAAAAAAGCAAGGTGTTCTTCGTTGAAGAGCATGGAGCCAAAGTAAGAATAACCAAATTTGCATTTACTCCTAAACGTAATGCAATGAAAGTGAATCTCTTAATGTCTCCCTACACAGAAGAAGGTAGAAATATTTATAAACGGACAACTGGCAAACGTGAGGCACTAGAAAGACCGAATTTCTTCCAAGAGGATATTCCTTTCTATCAACTCAATAACCGTTATCCGATATATAATTTCGAATTCTATCTAAATAGAGAGTACGCATTTAACAGAGATAGGGGGAAATGTAACTGCTGTAAGGTTTCACTATATGAATGGAATCTTAATACACATCACAAAAACCCTAAACTACCGCTCAATAAAGTCAATAAGGTGATAAATCTAGTTTCCTTATGCAAAACATGCCACAAGCTGGTTCACAATGAAAATCCTGTTACCCATACCAAAGGTGGAAAGAAAATAGAGCAACTTAGAAAGTTGCTTAAAGAGGCTAAATAAGTACGGCTTTCGAGGATTAATTAACTCTTATTCGTATTTGAACAAATTAGTGTGATGTCAGTTATAGTCGCAATGCTATAACAGGCTTTATGGAGAACTGAGACAACAGTTTAAAATATGGCTTCCCGATGGAACGCCGTATGCGGTGAAAATCGCACGTACGGTGTGAGGCGGGGGAAAAGATGGAGATTACTTCAAATTCTTACCTATCGCACCCGAAATGGGTAGTGGCTACCTCAATCCTTACGGATTGGGATGCCACACATAAAGTACCATTATGACTGCTGTGGCTGATGTACTATCGGATATGAAAAATAAAGAAGGATATCATAGTGTTTTAATGTGCCCACCTTCTTTAACTAAAAAGTGGCCAGAAGAGATTAAAGAAATAATTCCTCATGCTGAAGTGAGAGTAATTGAAAGAACGAGTCAATTAATTACTTATCATCGTGATTGGTTAATGAGTGGAAGAAAGAAACCAAAAAAACCAGTTTTTTTCGTTATATCTTTTACGACCATGAGAGGAGATTCATCTATCGTTCCGGCTGTTCAATTTAGTCAGAAAAAAACTAGTAAACAGCAAAGTGAAGATAGATTACCTTATCGATATGGTTATTATTGTCCTTCTTGTGGAAAGGCTCACCAGGTAATTGAAGATATAAAAATGATTCCTGATACGGATGAACCTTCTAAAGAAATAGAAGTGCGTTCTACAAGAACCATGGATAAAGACGAATTCGGAACTGGAAGAAGGCTCCAAAATACACAAAAGCCCGCAAATGCCTTTTGTTCAGAATGTGGAGAAAGCTTATGGACCAAGAAGGTAGCAACTCGTTATTCATCAATAAAAGAATGGTATGTATATGAAAAGAAATTGATTCATGCCATTAAAGAGGGAAATAAGAACTTATTAGAGCATATTCAAAGTAACCAAAAAGAGGTACCAAAAAAGCAGGGTCAACCACGAAGAGTTGCTAGTATTGAATACATTCGAAGAAAAATGAAAAATTTTTTTGATATTGCAATTGTGGATGAGATTCATGAACTGAAAGCATCGACAAGTGCTCAAGGAAATGCACTTGGAAGTATTGCAGCTGCAGCTAAGAAAGTGGTTGGAGGAACGGGAACATTATTTGGTGGAAAAGTGCGCCCATAAGGGCATTTAGTAATTCGACTTTAGGCAAGTCGTAGGAGTGTAGAGGCATCGATTGTCTCCTATCATCTACTAATTTACTCGTGAGGGAAACCAATAACGGGGAACACAGCATATTAGGTGAAAAGCCATAAGTCACCAAGTTGTCATGGTGCAACTGAATGGCA
Source organism: Niallia sp. FSL W8-0635 (assembly GCF_038007965.1). Classification (GTDB taxonomy): domain Bacteria; phylum Bacillota; class Bacilli; order Bacillales; family Cytobacillaceae; genus Niallia. The sequence goes on from NZ_JBBOYD010000002.1 coordinate 184,576, forward strand.
AGATGAAACCGAAACAGACGAGGATGAATGCTAAACTGCGTGAACGATAGCCAAAGGAGTCCTAGCGAAGACATAGACGGAAGACTTCTATTAACGTCTATTGACCAAATATTATCTAATAGCCTTGCCGTTAGATAATTACTGCTTTATAAATAGCTTTTCCGTTTATAAAGTTATGCCTCAGTGGTCTTCCAACCATAGTAAATGGTAAATGGCGAAAGTCGCATCCGACACTGGTTCAAGCCTATGTTACTAAATGTACTAAATGGGGATTGCCTAAGTTGGAATGCCTGTAAAGGCTATGGCACTTTAGGTGTCTGAATATCCAATATGGCAACAGAGAGTCCGTAGTAGTCAGAGCTAGGGAAAGCCTAGTACATGGCGAAGGGACCAAGTTATCTAGTCCAGAACAAAATCAGGAAGGTGTGGAGACACTTTGAGAATCCCAAAAGTAGTTATGGACAACCTAGTTGAAATGTCCAAGAGAGATGAGAATTACGTTTTCGAGCGTATATATCGAAATCTATATAATGAAGAGTTCTTCCTAGAAGCTTATGCAAAGTTAGCCAAAAAGGAAGGTAATATGACAGAGGGAACGGACGGAAAAACCATTGATGGTATGAGCATCGACCGAATCCGTAAAATTATTGAACAGTTAAAAGACGAAAGTTATCAACCAAGACCTTCAAGAAGAGAATACATCCCAAAGAAGCCAACAGGTCAAAGACCTCTAGGAATTCCTTCAATGGATGATAAGTTAGTTCAAGAAGTAGCACGTAGAATCTTAGAAGGGTTATACGAGCCTATCTTCCGTGATTCTTCACATGGTTTTAGACCTAAACTTAGTTGCCAAACTGCTGTAGACAAAATACAAAAAACATTCACTGGAGTTAAGTGGTTTGTTGAAGGAGACATCAAAGGATTCTTTGACAACATTGACCATCACACTTTAATCAATCTTCTTAGGAAAAGGATAAAAGATGAAAAGTTCATCCGACTTATCTGGAAATTCCTCAAAGCAGGATACCTAGAGGATTGGGTTTACCACAAGACTTTCAGCGGCACACCTCAAGGTGGCGTTATCAGTCCATTATTAGCAAATATCTATCTACATGAATTGGATAAGTATATGGAACAATATGCTGAAGAATTCAATAAAGGTAAGAAGCGAAAACGGACACATGAATACAGAGCGTTAGAATGGCAACTAACGAAAATGAAGAAATCAGATGAAGAATGGGCTTTAATGTCCACTTCCGAGAAAAAGGAACACACCAGAGTTTACAAGGCACTCATTAAGAAACGTAATGAGATGAATGTGACTGACCCGTTTGATCCTGACTTCCGAAGAATCAATTATGTTCGTTATGCTGATGATTTTCTTGTCGGTGTAATTGGTAGCAAGGGAGATGCATTAAAAATCAAACAGGATATTAAAGCATTCTTAGCTAATAAGCTAAAACTTGAACTATCTGTAGAGAAGACCCTTATCACTCATGCTCATAAGGAGAAAGCTAGATTTCTAGGTTTTGATATTGTAACAAGTTACAGTACACAACCAACAAGAAATAAAGATGGCAAACTCCAAAGGCAAAATAACGGTAAGGTTAAACTTTATGTCCCGAAGGAAAAATGGGTAAATAAACTTCTTGATAGGAACATTCTAAGAATAAACGATAACGATTGGAAAATGATTCATAGACCTGAACTTATCAATAATGACGACCTTGAAATTATTAGCATCTATGATGCTGAATTACGAGGATTCTACGAATATTACAAAATAGCAAATAACGTGAGTGTGCTTAATAAAATGGCATACATCATGGAATACAGTATGTATAAAACGTTTGCTAGTAAATATAAAATTTCGGTTAGAAAAGTCATAGATAAATTCAGTGTTAATGGAGTATTTACTGTTCAATATGAAACGAAAAAAGGAATGAAGTCTAAAACTTTAATCAGCTAGTTTACAAGAGCAGAAAAAGTAAATAAAGATTTCAAAGTGGATAATCTACCTAATGGTTGGATGTACAGTGGTATCACAAGCCTAATTGACAGAATGAAAGCTCGCGTATGTGAATACTGCGGAGCGATAGATGTCGATTTAGAGATGCATCATGTCCGGAAATTAAAAGACCTCAAAAAGAAGAAAAATCTTCAAAAGTGGGAAATGATTATGATTGCTCGTAACCGAAGACAATTAGCTTTATGTGCTAGAGGACAAGGAAACGACTGTCATATGAAATTACACAAAGGACAATTGTAATTAAACTAGGTGGATAATAGTGAGCCGTATGCTTGGAGACTTGCAAGTACGGTTCTGGGGGAGAGTTGGTGGAAACCTACCATAGTAATATGGCAAGGCACCGCCTTCTTATCTCGTTGCGGAAGATATTTATTATACCTTATGGAGGCTGTTTCCTTCTTTGATGGTGGAAAATGGTTATAAATATTCTGAAGTTAGAAAATGGAACGAAGAATATGGGGTAATTGAAACTACCACTTATAATCAAGATTCCAATGCTGAATATACAAACAAGCAATCAAGAGGTGGGACAAAAAGAAACGAGAAAATACTACCAGGTATTTCACCGTTTGTTTTTTCAAAATTTCTTGTGCAAAATACAGTACTTGTTAGATTAGTTGATGTTTGGCCAGATCCAGTTGAATTCGTGAATGTGCCAACTATACTAGTGAAACCAGATGAAGATCTTCAACAAAATTATCTGAGAATGGTCAACACTTTTGAAAGATCCATTGAGGAGTTAGAAGATGGGTTTAAATTATATATGCCGTTAACTCAGACTGGAATTTCATACCCAGATAATCCATTTACTTATCCGGCATTTTATATGAAAGGTGAACTTATTTGGAAGCCAGAACCATTTGAACAAGAAAGAATTCTTAGTAAAGAGAAGAAGTTACAGGAAATAATTAAGGGCGAGATATCTGAAGGAAGAAAATCTATTGTTTATGTTCGAGATACCGGGTCAAGCGTTGAAGGTAGGGATGTTAGACCACGATTAAAGCATATTTTAGAAATGATTGGTGCTAAGGTCTGTATCCTGGATACTTCTTCAACAAGTACAAATAGACGAAGTGAATGGTTAGAAAAAAAGATAAAAAAAGAAAATTATGATGTTTGTATTGTATCTCAAGAATTAGTGAAAGTAGGATTAGACCGTGCGACAAGAAGTTGCTAAATAATAGTGTTTCCATAAGAAACCGTCTTAGTCATTGAGGACGTTCCCGCCCGAAACTGCTTTTCGAGTAATCGAATTGTTGGGTTGCATGAGGGTTAAATGCTTAATGGAGGAATTTACACAGAATTCCAAAAGAGCTAGGGAAAGTTAGGAAGGTATAAGCGTAAGCTGAACCTTTGTAGTCTTCGTTACCGACAACAAGCGTACTGTGATTGAACAAGCTTGTAGATGTGGATAGGAAAAGTTCTACGGTCGAGGAACTGCGAAATGACCCATAGATCCACCGGAGTAAAGAAGGATGCCTAACCTAACGTATCTATTATTAGTGAAACTTGGTAAGCCCTATACATTCCTCTCATCTAAGGTAGGGTGACCGTAAGGAAACCACAATATGTAGAGGGTAAAGGAACGTGGAGAAAGCGAATGTCGACATAACGAAAGTTAAGGTGAAAACTCATTTGTATAAGCCGTCGAATAGGGCAATACCCAAATCGAAAGATTGCAGACTTCCACGTGGTCATCAACACGAATAGAAAGCGAAAAGAATAATCCTTAAAGAGAGGGAGATATGTTATGAAAACCAACGAGTACGTTGCGTCGGCTGTTTCCCCACTGGTGGATAACTGGCACTCAATTAATTGGATGAAAGTTAATCGCTATGTAAGGAAACTTCAACAACGAATCTATCGTGCCGAACAACTTAAACAAACGAGAAAAGTAAGGAAATTACAAAGACTTCTACTTAGAAGTAAAGCGAATTTACTGTTAAGTATTAAGCGCGTAACGCAAGAAAATAGAGGCAAAAAGACAGCTGGTATAGACGGATATATTTCTAACACTCCGCAAGAGCGAGTTGAATTATACAACAAACTTAAAATGTACAGTATAAGAAATATTAAGGTTAAACCGGCTAGAAGAACATATATCCCTAAAAAGAATGGAAAGAAACGTCCGTTAGGCATTCCTGTAATTGTTGATAGAGTGTACCAAAACGTATTTAAAACTGCTCTAGAACCACAGTGGGAAGCAAAATTTGAAATGACATCGTATGGATTCAGACCTAAACGTGGCGCACATGACGCTATGAGCGATTTATTCGTGAAATTAAGCAGAGGAAGCGCTAAGGGGTGGATTTTCGAAGGTGATTTTGAAGGCTGCTTTGACAACTTAAACCACGACCTTATTATGGAAAGAATTAAAAACTTCCCAAATAACAAAATCGTTAGAGAATGGTTGGAAAGTGGATACGTTGACAATGCTACATTCCATAAAACAGACAAGGGAACACCACAAGGCGGAATCATCTCACCACTGTTAGCGAACATAGCATTACATGGGATGGAAGAAGAAATTGGAGTAAGATATATCCACTCTAAAAGACAGGGAGATACATTGTATACCTCGTCAGTTGGCGTTGTTAGATATGCAGATGATTTCGTTATCGTCTGCCCTACGAAAGAACAAGCCGTTGGGATGTACGAAAAATTACAACCATATCTAGACAAACGTGGATTGAAGTTAGCAAAGGAGAAAACAAGAGTTGTTCATATTAGTGAAGGATTCGATTTCCTCGGATTTAACTTCAAACAATACCCAACTAAGGATGGAAATAAATTATTCATTAAACCATCACTTGAAAGTGTCAAAAATGCTAAACAGAAAATCAAGGAAGTATTCGACTGGGGAAAAGGCAGAGAAACAGCATATCTAATTGAAAAACTGAATCGTGTATTACAAGGGATTGCAAACTATTGGTCACCAACAGTAGCCAAAGTAATTTTCAGAGACATTGATACTTATGTTAATGAAAAAGTCGTAATTTACCTTAAACACAGACATCATAGAACTTCATTTAGAAAACTGATGAAAATGTACTTTAAACCAGACAATACAGGCGTAAGCAAAGACAAGTGGCTCCTAACGTGTCCAAAAGATAATACGAAACAGCTTATTCGCATGAGTTGGACTAAGATTGAAAGACACGTAAAGATCAAACAATATAATAGTCCATTTGACGCATCGCTTAAAGCTTACTTTGATAAACGTGACGAGAAAATATTCAATAGGGAAAATACTAATGCTAAAAGGAAACTTGCGAAAAAGAGCAGATACAAATGCAGAATTTGTGGTGAATCCTTACAAGGAATAGAACCAATTGAAAGCAATCATATAGTGCCTGTAGTAATTGGCGGAGTTGATAGTTATGATAACCTCGAACTACTACACAAATCATGTCATAAAACACACCATGTATTGTTAGAGAATTATGGCGAAGGTAAGAAATTACCAAAAGTCGTAAACTACCTAGAAAGCAATGGTATCAAAGACGTGAATAGTAAAAAGGCTATTAATCTTATGAAAAGAGCATTCAAGAAGTTCCGTTATTAAGTTGAGAGGATGATAGATGGCTTGAGCCGTATGTGCTGAAAGGTACAAGTACGGTTCTTAGGGGGGAAAGAGGTGGTAACATCTCCGACCTACCCGACTATTATGTACTCCAACATTGATATTTTATCAATTTAGTTGGTCTTTATTTACAATTAATCAAGCTGCACGAAGAGCGTGGAGAATAAAACAAACTGAGGAGTGTAGACTGTATTATTTAGCGTATAAAAATATGTACCAAGAACAAATGGCAACATTGATAGCCATGAAGAATAAAGCTGCTGGTGCTATTAACGGTGATGTTTCAAGTGATGGATTGAATGCTATGTTAGGGGATACTGGCGATTTACAATCCATGTTAATACAGTCGATAAAGAAAGGAAATGTGCTTCAAGGAAGTACGGAAGAATGGGTTGCAGAAGCGTCTGATAGAGCTAGAGAAATTCTTTCTAATATTGGAAAACCAAAGAATTTCTCATTAAAATCAAACAAAGAATATTTCGAAGAATGGGCTAATAAGTACATTAAAACTGACAGTTCAAGAAATGTTCTTATAAGAAAATCTAAAACTATCGCTAGCAATATAGAGAAAGGTAAAATTCCTGGTTTTCATTTTAACGAAATGATATTGGAAGTAGATTTATATGCTGCTTTTGGAAGTGATTCAGCTCTTGATGGTGAAATAGTAGACTATTTAACTCGAAGTGAGAGGGAGTCTAAAACAAATAATGATAGTTCACAAATTTCCTTGTTTGATTTAGTGGAGGAAAAACCAGAAAAGAAAAATAAACGTAGAGTAGTCAGTGGTCAGCTGGCATTCGAATTATTTTAGGAGGATAAAAATGCATACTATTACGATAAATTTAGATTGGTTTGTATATATGTATTTTCTAATAGAATATTTTTTCCATGCAGTCTGTATGGATTTAAAGATGAAACAGTATTATTTAGAGAATGGATTAATTCCAACAGAGACAGAATCTAAATCGAAAGATGAAATTATTTATTTAGAAGAAACTCAAAATCTAAATATACAGGAAGATGATTGGGAAGAAGTTATGCGCCCAACTAATATTTATCATATTACTCCGACTGTTTCAGAATTAGATGATAGAACAATAGAATACTTATCGAATTTGACTAAAGAAATTAATTTTGAGGAACTATGTGACGAGCAAAGTGGACCTCTTGAAGAGGAACTTAACCTTACAGATTTAAATACCACAACTTCTCGAGAATGTAGAAATAAACAAGTAAATTCAGAAATAGAGGATCAAGTGGATGATATACCCACTACAAAAATAGCTGATAATTTACAAGGGAAGCAGCGTTGGCTTGTATCTGTTCTAGGTATGGAAGAGGAATATATTCATGTTTCAGATGGTAAAAGAGCGTGGATAAATATTGGCGAAAGTGTGTATCGAATAAATAGAAAGGATTCCTTGTCTTTAGAAATTGAAAGAGAAGGAAAAAATATAAGAGTTTTAAAGATAGAAATTTTAGAACATGCTGTTTCATCAGATTATATTATCCCGGATGAAAAAATCGAATATGAGGCAGCTGCAATTTAAGGGTTATTTGCTATTCGGAGGAAGTGAATTTAGTTCACCTCCTTCACTAAATGAACAAATTAGGATTTGTTCATTTAGTGAAGGGGGAATCCTCTCGGGTACAAATCCACCAGTCAAGGTCTATTTAACTAGTTTTTGGTGAATTTTTCATGAAAATTAGTAAAAATATCCCTGTAATCGACAAGCTTCGACAGTTTTACTATATATATTAATACTATACTAATGTACATCAATGATAAAAAAAATGAAAGAAATTATAAAAAGCCATCTAAAGGGGGCAGTGGAATGAGATCTGAAATCAACACAGCTGGTTTAGAATCTATATTGTCTGTGATTGAGGATGACAATCGTTATATTCAAAAACTAAATTTAGATTATAGGATAAAAGATAATAAATTCTATATTGGTTGTTTATATGGAGATACATTTAATATGTCACTCAAGAAAAATTACTTAGAGGTGCTATCTCAAGAAGTAATTAGTATGTACGAGAGATGCTTATTGCCTTTAAGCACTCTTAAAGTTCATGATTTTACAGTAAATTTAGAAATTAATGATAGAGGTGAATTTATACGGGAAGAGCAATATATAGAGATTATTATCCCTGTAGAAGCAGTTGATAAATTATCAACTTTATCCCAATTATATAGCAAATTGAAAAAGCTCATCCCTCTTTTTCCCATAATTAATTCGATAGAGGTTCAAGGAGAAAGAAAACAGTTAAATCAAATTCGAATTTACCTTAACCCTAAGGAAAAATCCTATTTAATAAATGAAAATAAAACGGATGTTTTAGGACAATGGATAGCAAGTTTTGATAATTTTATAGACAATCTTCCAGAAACACCGTTCTATACAAAAATTAAAGTCCAAAATGGAATGATAAAACCAATACAATTTAAAAATGAAAAGGAGAAATGGAAATGGTTCGTATAGGAGAAAAAAGTATAAATGAGATTATGGTAACAATTAAGGAAAAACAATTAAACTTATCGAGATTAGAATTTAAAACGAGAGATAAGTTTGTTTTAATAGGGCCAATTGGTACAGAGAAAATAAAGCAAGAAGATGACTATTATGAAAATGTAAAAGAAAATCTTATATTTGCTAATTATAGCTGGCTTTCACCATTATGCGATGATTTAAATTGTCCATTTCAAGGACATTTAGAAGTCTTACCTTCAGGAGAAATGAACCATCATAATATTGATTTAACAATCAGTATCCCACTATCTGGAAGCCTAGAAAAGGCAAAAATAATGAGTACATTATATGAGCAATTTAAGGTGTTAGAAAAATATCGGAATTTCATCCAATTTTTTGATGTAAGTGGTTTTAAATACATGACAAATCTCATCCATGTAAGTTTAAAAATTCCTGGTAATAAAATTACGCCTCTTTTAAAAGAGGCAAAAACAAAACCTGTGAATAAACAAATTATTTCTCAGTGGTTAGCTACAGTAGAAAATATCATGGATCAGAATGCCAATAATTTCAGTTATTCACATAAGGTTTATGCTGTTGATGGTAGAATGCAATCCACTACTTTTGAGTCCAAATTCACTTTTAAAGTTCATCAACGAAGAGGGATCTTTAATGATTAGAAGCCAAGTCAAAACGATTATGTCATTAATAATAATCACAATTTTATTGATTCCTACAAAAGCAATGGCAAATCCCTTTAGTGATGCTCCATCTATGGATGATATGATTACAAATTGGGGAAATTCCATAAATGATTCTGCACCGATAGTTTCTAGTTTATTCTCATCTCTTTTTACGATAATGTTCCTGGTTGGAGTTGTTAGGCTAGGGTATTCAATTGTTACAAAAACTGGGCAAGTTATGAAAGGGGCTACCGGTGTACTAATTTGGGCTCCAATTTCTTTCTTTATAATTCGTATTTTTTTAATTGTATTATTTACAATAAACACAACAAATGTTACACTGTTTGCAACTGATGTAATAAACTTATTACAGTTATCTGGTTTTTATACAGTAGTGGGAATGACATTAGTTGGATTAGTTATGTTTCTATTCTATAAACTTTTGAAACACCCTGAATTTGGTAGATGGAGTAAGAGACTATGGGCATCTGCGGGGTTTCTATTGATTATTAGCTTTATAATCCCATATGCATTTGGTGCAGCATAAATAAAGAAGGTGATATCTTGTTGTCTTTAGTAGTAGATAATACAAAAAATGCGAAAGAAATATCTTATACATGCCGGAATTCTTGTGATCTTTATGATGTTTTAACAGAATCCTGTTCAATTAAGAATAAGGTAGATGTAGATAATCCGTTCGTTGTTTCAAAATGTAGTAGTGTAAACGAGCACAATATTTCAGATACTCTTTTCCACATTAATCCGGGAGGAAATCTGAAATAATGTGCTATTTTTTTCACTTTATTTCGGAATGTGCAAAATCTTGTTCAAATTATTCCGTCTTAAATTCAGGAAAAGAAAACCCCTAAAAAGGGGCATCAACTGGCATATAATCCTGTTTTTTTATTCGAATTTTGTACACCTCGTAAGTGTGGAGTACAAACCTTACTTCGTGTTCCAGAGTTACGAACCAATCAAAATCTTTCTCCAAGTATGCATGGAGATACCTGTTTTGGACCCGTATCTCAAATGCATAACCCTGGTCTATCCAGTGGGGCTGATGTCCTAACCATACTCTCCATTCTTGAAGATGGTGGTCAAATACTAATATTCCACGCCTCATGATAAGCCATTATCCTCTATAGCTAACCTGACAATTTCCTCATCAATCAGTTCTTTCTTTAGTTGAGAGCCAAATAATAAACTGTTAATCGTTAATGTATTAATAACCCGTGGCCAACCTTGAGACCGTGATGCGATAGCTTCTACCGCGGTTTCTGTAAAGATGGTCATCTTCGCTCCTGCTAACTTCATATGATGATGAATATAATGGGAAACTTCCTCTCTGGATAATGGCTGAATCTCATATTTCATAATCATTCTCTGTGATAGTGGACGATGATGATTTAATGCTAATCGAGTCTTTAAATGTGGTAAGCCAGCTAAAACTAGGATAAATGGATTGGTTGAGTCCATATGAAAGTTAAATAATAGTGCTATATCCTGCAAAAAAGCATCTTTTGCCATATGCATTTCATCTAAAATGAAAACAGGTGTGATCTTACGTTCCCCTGCCATTCGCTCAATGCCTTGTTGAATTTGCCTAAAGAGATCGACTTTACGGAACTTCGGTTCCTCCCCTAAGCCATATACTAACCCACGGTAAAAATCCATTACACCACCAGTTGAAAGGGGAAAATAGACTACGTGATATAAAGAAGGGTTTAATGACTCCTTAAAAGACCGTAAGGTAAACGTTTTTCCTGCGCCAGGATCCCCAATAAGAAGACCCATTCCCTTCGATTTCTGTAAATAATTTAATGCGTTTAAAGCCCCTTGATAATCAGTGGAAGGAAACGCATCCGAAGGGCGTATATCTTTCGAAAATGGTGCTTGAGCTAAAGAGTAAAAGGATTTATACATGGTCTTGTTCCCCTTTCACTTCAGCTGTTTGAGATAATGAAAATGGCGAGCGAGCCCGTTTTACATGCGCATTATCCTTCATGGATACAGGAATTGCTTCAGCGACTTTCTTATCATCCTCAAAGATATAGACACCATTTTCGTCTAGTCTCACATCGATAGAATGACCGATAAAACGGGAAGGTACTTCGTAGAGCTCTTTATTTAACGTAATCGTCCCATCAGCCTTTACTTTCCGGTGTTCTCGTTTCAAGAAGATGGTCTCAAGAATAGACAAATCCTCCAAAAATGTTATATCCTTTAGTTGAGATTGAAACACTTCATGGGGCGTTTTACCTCTCTAAAGAGGCATGAACTCTTCGGTGATAATCTTTCTCTAACCAGCTCCAGAATCGTTCATTTAACTCTTCTAGTGAATGAGCTGGATCGGCTTGTAATAACGGATAAAACCGTGTTTGAATCGTTTTAAACAACCTTTCTACCTTCCCTTTTGCACGGGGATCATACGGCTGCGTGTGAGCTAAAGTAATTCCGAGTTGGGCACAAGCATATTGAAGCGTTTCAGATCGATAGATCTTACCGTTGTCCGCATAAATGATGGTAGGTTTCCCTCTGCGAATTAAAGCCTCTTTCGTGACTACTCTTAATCCATCAAACTTCTCTGACGAGAAGAACTGTGCATACGGCACAAGACGAGAACAGTCATCAATATAGGCAATTAAAAATGTCTTTGTCTTTTTTCCATTAACGGGTACATAAGGTCCATGGGATAAATCAGCCTGCCACAACACATTCACCTTTTCGTGAGCGAACCGTTTTCTTTCTGGTATCGCCACCATTTGTTTTCCTACAAGGTTGTGTTTTTTTAATAATCGAATTATAGTAGAGTAAGATATTTGGTTTTTTTGTATCTCTCCACGCTCGATTAGTTGTTCGTAGAAAACACTAACCGGCATATGGGGAGATTTTTTTCGTATTTCAAGGACAAGATCTTGGTCATCAGGGGATAGTCTTCGAGAATTCCCTCGATCCAAGCGCTTCTTGGGCTTTAATGCTTCAAATCCATTTCTTCGATAATGAAGAAGCCACTCTTTCATTGTTTTCTCTGCAATTTTCCTTTCTCCATAATGGGGGACAGAATGAACCTTTCCCTCCATTCCATTTAAATATTCCTTCGAATCAACTTGCCCATTCAATAGGGGGGCTATTAGGCCATACCGAAATAGGGCCACTTGTTCACGCTCTTTTTCATTCATGGAATCTTCCTCCTTTTTCATAGAAGGACGACCGGTCATCCATGGTTATTATTCTACTTTTTTCGATATTTTCTGACTATGAAAAAGGTATGTGGGACAAAGAATATTTTTAAAGTCGCCTAAATATGATAGAATTAATTTGCCATAAAGTATTTTGATAAGTGACCCCGTGACCTTCGTAAGAAGGGTGATTCGCCAAAATCAAGGATCATTTTCATATATTTTGTGGCTTCGCTATTTATATCCTCCGACATGCCACTTATCTTCCCCAAGCTGATAAAGAAGCTATGAATCCAATTTATACATGTTAAGAAACGATTTAGATAAAACCTGACTAATTGGCGGCTGCCTTTTGCTTTTTTCCTTTGAAGAATTTTCTTCACTCGTTCTAAAACTGTATGAATAGTATGTTGAAAATACGGGATGAGAAAGTCCGGAAGAATAGAGATATTCACTTCACATTGTAAACATCTTAGGCGACAAATTGGGATCCGTACGGTTGTCTCATCAGTTATTCCATAACGCCAGTAATAGCCGTTACGATGAAGATTCCCATGGGAATGACATTTGCAGTTTGGGCATTGATCAAACAATGGAAATTCATTCTTTTTTCCTCTTTCCCCATACTCCACTAGGCTAATACCAAAATCATGAAATTTGATCATAAAAAAACTCCCCCTTCTAATATGCAAAAAATTTAGCACATTATTCCAGAGAAGTATATAAACAATTCTGAAGGAATTTGAAAATTCCAACGGTATTTGAGAGGATATAAAGTGACAGTTTACAGTAGTAGATATTTACCCATAAGTAGTTTGGAACTGGATATAAAAATAAATCAAAAAGAATTGGATGGATTAGAAGAAGAGGAAATCTCTTATCCTGAGATACAAGGACAAATTGAAACCTTAGAAAAATCGTGCTATCCTTTTAAACCGGATTTTCCAGCTGGAAGAACGGATGCCAATTGGTATGTTTCTCCTTGTCAAGAATACGGTTGTTGGATAGTTAATGATTATAAGAAGCCAATTGTATTAGTTAGTCCTAATCCTGGAGAAAAAGTCTATAAGTCGGCAGTACCACTTCATAATCATAATGCATCAATAGGTTTAGCATCACGAATAGCTTGGTATATTGATGAAAATGGTATAGGGCGATATGTAACCTTACTCAATGGACATATTCTAAACTAACAAAGCCATCAAAGTTTGAAGTAAACGTTGATATCTAGCGATTCAAAGGATATAATAATATCAATTAATTGAATATCTAAAGGGAAAAACCCTATCTGAGTTAGACACTTTTATGGTGTCTTACTTAAGATAGGGTTTTTTTGATTTCTTAGGGAGGACCAGCTATGAAGGAATGTATTTTTATTGTTGAAAATGAGAATATTACTTTTCGCAAAGGCTTTAAAGATCTATTGGAGGTGAAATTCGGTAAAGATTATATAGTCTCGACAAAAGATAGTCTACAAGATACTTTACGTGGTGAGCCAAAACTTATAATTCTCACACAAGAGGCTTTAAAAGAAGTAAAAGCTATGGATAAGATAAAGACTTTGTACGAGTATGGTACTAAGTTCATTTTGATTAAGGAAAATGATAATGGGTTTCCTTTTGAATTAAATATGTTTAACGGTTTTTTATCCAAACGAATGCCTACTAAAGAAATGACTGAAGCGATAGAAAACGTATTGTTACATGGAACAATCTATGTTCACCCTGATATAGGTGCATATATCTTATCAAAATATAACCGATTTGTTAATGTCTTAAAAACAAAAGAAGAGATTCGGTTGTGAATGATGTAATGAAAGTTTTGTTTTATTTAAAAAAAGTTGTATTTGTGGTATTTTGTGTTATGATTATTTTAAATTAAGTAATTGGAGTGATCATAATGGCAAATACATTGTTGGTTGTTGGTGGAAATCAAGATAAAACGTTCAAAAAAATGGGCGACAGATTTGAGCTTAAAGTGCTACATCATCCTGGAGAATCGAAAAAGTCAGGAAATAAAAAAGAATACCAAACGTTAATCAATAAGGCGGATTGTGTAGTTGTGTTAAAAGGGGCAATAAATCGTAAATCTATGATTATGGTTAAGGAGATTTGCAAAGAGCAAAACAAAACAATTGTTTATCATCAAGGACGCGGAGTAACTGGAGCAATTCAATCATCACTTGCTTATTTTGAAGGATTGTCTGCATAAAAAGGAGCTAAGATAATGTTCTTCATTACTACGGACATTAAAGGTGTAAAAGGTAAGATTTGCGTATTTTATAAAATTTCTTTTTCAGATGAAAAATTTGAAAAGTATTTATTAGAATTAGCTTACCAAAAGGTAACCATACATTTAGAAATTAAAAAGAAACATTTTCATTTGTTTAGTAGAAATAAAGGAGCAAAAATCATTTTCTCTGATAGTTTGCTAACAAAGGATCAGGACTGTTTAGAGGACTATATTTTGAGCGGAACGACATTCTCCTTTTCTGAGATGGAAGAGGCATTAGAGTTTGCAAAAAATGTTAGAAAAGCAACTATATCTTATTTGAGAAAGCAAGAGAAGAAGTATAAATGGAAATGCCGCCAAGTTAATTGGAGCACATATGTTAAAGCTAAATTTATGTTATGAAAGGAAGACATAAAATGATATCAGCTATGTTTCGTGATGGAAGGATTATCTCTATTAATGAATATAATGATGATCTACACAGTCAACAAATTTATTGTATCGATAAAAGCTGCAAGGCACCATTGGTTCATGTAAAAGGTAACGAAAGAACAACACCATATTTTAAAACTACAGGTAAAAATGAATCTAAGCATACTTCTTCCTGTGGATTTTACAGACCTCTATCGTTTGAAGAGAGCCTTTCGAAAATTAATGACTATCAAAGTGATTTTATAGATCAAGGGTTAAGTGAAACAGTGATTAAATTAAGTTTTAATAAATTAGACCCTGATTATGAACCTAGAAGAATCCAAAGAGAAGACAAAGATGAAGAAAAAAAGAATAAGGAAACTATTAAAATAAAAAACGAAACCGCTCCTCCTAACAGCATAAGCTCACTGAAATCTATTGTTAAATTGTTTTCCACTTATGAACCAGATATTCTTAGTAGTATTTTAATTCAAGTGAAAGGCCACAAAATCCCTATTTCCAATTTGATTTTGTCCCAAGAGGTAGCTCATGAGAAGTTATGGTCTGATATGGCTGTACTTAACCTTCCTTATTTAGTTCATGGAGAGATAGAAGCAATAAATAGAAGAGAAAAAGTTATTTACTTGAACTTTAAAAAAATTAATAATATCCCTTTTTCAATCGTTATCTTTGAAAAATACTTTAAATATTTCACTTATACGGATGAAGAATTAATCGGAAAGTACATTCTTTGTTGGGGACACCTACATAAAAATACATTTAACGATAAGAGTTTTACCAATCTACTAATTAAATCGGACGAATATATAGAAATCATTAAAAAAGGATGAATTAATTTGATCAGACAAGAAGTAATAGAAACCTTAGAAGGCAACCTAATAAAAGGGGTATTTTTAGGGGGATGTTTCTCCATTCCGTTATGGATTTGTTTGATAGGTTGGATAAAGCTATTTATATCTATAATGGAATATTTTTTTGAAACGGGTTTCCCCTACATATAGAAAATTTCAACTTGTAGGAGAAACAAAAAGGTGAGGTTGTACATGAAAAGGGTGGGTTACTTAACTAAGAAAACCTCTAAAGGAAAGGTGTATTTGTATATTCGTAAATCTTATAGAGAGGGGAAGAAGGTAAAACATCAATATATATATGGATTTGGACCAATTGAAACGGCCAAAGAAAAGCTATATAAAATTTTTGAGGAAGAAATAGAATTCCCAAAAGAATTGAAGATAAATGGATTTAATCTAGATGATGTCTATGATTGGATATTAACTTTAGAAACAGGTGTAACAAAAAGTGGAAGGTTATTTGATATAGGCTGTTTTCGAAAATAGATAGGAGTATAGATATAAGATGATGAGTCAAGAAGAGAGAACAAAAATGAAAACATATGTAAGGAAAATTCTTATTTTTTTTATAGTATTGTTCATCGTAAGATCATTTATTTTTGTTCCTTTAAAGGTAGATGGAGAATCTATGAAGCCTACACTACAGAATGGTGATTTAGTTCTAATAAATAAATTTAATACACCGGATAGATTTTCAATCATAATTGCCCGTCTTCCATCAGGAGAGAAAATAGTAAAGCGAGTAATTGGGTTGCCAGGTGAAACGGTCCAATACAAGAACAATCAATTGTTTATAAATAATGAAGCTATTGATGAGGTGTTTATACCTAAAAACAAAGATATTTATACGGAAGATTATGCTTTAGTGGGGAAAGTACCAGCTGATCATTTATTTGTATTAGGGGATAATAGACAATTTAGTACGGATAGTAGAGAAATAGGAACAATTCCTATTGAAAGTGTAGAAGGCTGCATTGGAATGCGTTATTGGCCTTTAAACAAAGTGTCTATTTCAATCGGAAAGGATAGTTTTAAATGATTATTTTTCTTCTAATATGTGTTATATCGTTAATGTTTGTTATTGACTACTTGAAAAGAAATATAACGGAGTTGAAAAAAGAACAACGAAGAGACAGTTTGGAACATAGAAAAATCCAACAATTTATAAACGTAAGGAATGGTACTGAAATAAGAGAACGAAGTGGAATGAAAAATGGGCAATTGAAAGGTTACTCTAATAAAAGCAGTTATGAAACTAACAAAAACTCTAATGAGTTTTTCAATAATAATTTTTATTTTGAAAATGGAAATGTACTAAGGGAAATGATTGAAAATTCAAACGAGTAATCAAGTAGTTCTGATTATACAAACAATAATTCTTATGATTATTCATCTAGTGATTATAGTAATGACTCTTCAAGTGATAGTTCTTCATCTTTTGATTAAGGAGGAAAATGTAATGAACCAAAAAATAGCAATAATGACCCTCAGTATTATTTTATTATTTTTCACAGCATATAGTACAGCCTCTGCAAAGGTATCTTTAGGGAAAACCGGAGGTTCTAGTGTGAAAAGTTCTTCTATTAATAGCGGTAAGGTTAGCTCAGTGAAATCAAAAAATAATACAAAAACCAATGCAAAAACTAGTCCTAGTAATATTAAAAGTAAAAATGCTGCAGCAAATGCAACTAAAGGAAAAAATAAATATAAAGGACAAGCTTATTATAAGGGGAATAATTTTAGCAAAACATTATTAACCGCTGCTGGTGTGTATTTGATTTTAGATTCTGTGACCAATGAAGGAGATCCGATATACGTTTCTGCTGAAACAGGCGAACCAGTTAAAGTTGAAGAATTGAAAGATGTAAAAGCTGTTGAGGATACTGAACCGATTACTGAAGAAGAAAAGGAAGAGGCGAGCAAAAAGGTAAATAGTTATTATGAATTAATAAGACAAGGGAATTATGGAACAGCAATTAAAGAGCTGTTACTATCTAAACCGGAAATTGAAAGTCAATTAGTGCCTGAAGAAAAGAGAAATACCTCTGATATTCAACAAGTAATAAAACAAATATCCCAATTTTATACTAGCAAAGTTAATTCTGTTGCTACTTTTAGCATAGAAGATGCTAAGGAAATCGATGGAAGAAGTATTTTGTTTACTGCTTCGTTAACTGACTCCAAAAAATATACCTATCAAGAAAGAATCGTTGCTATTAAGTTTGAAAATCAATGGTATTTAACTTTTGAACTAGTAGATGATGCTGTTAACCAAGTGATCGATAAACATGATTTAACCCCAAGGGAAGTAGTTACTAAATATTATAAAGAAGTAATAAATGCAAACTATGGGGCTGCAAGCACTTTAGTCTCTAAAAATCAAAGCTTTACAAAGGGGAAGACAGATGAAGAAATTAAAACTGAAATGATTGAAGCATTTAGTGAAAACGAAAACCCGTTATCATCAATAGACATACTTAAAGAGAAAAAAGAAAATGATCAAATGTATTCTTTCACCGTTAATCTAACTCATCTATATCCTGGATTTTTTGACGATTATATAGAGAAAACAACTGAGGTTGAAATTAAAGCTTTATATGAGGGAGGAATGTGGAAGCTTAACTTTGATGACGAGAAAAAGGCAAGTAGCAAAAACGAATCTCCCTTTTTATCACTAGATGATTTAAAGATTCTGCTACATATCGTCTTTATAGGTGCTTTATGTATTTCAATAGCGATAATGTTAAGCAATGGTTTAAAAGATAGGAAGAAGCTTAAAATGGCCATTATAAAAGGGAGAAGGTAATAACATGCAAATAATATTATGGATAGAAAAAATACTGTTGGTATTTCTTATTGGTTCATTATTATTTAAGATTCATTATTCTCGTAAATATTTGGACCAATT
The DNA here is from genome assembly GCF_038007965.1 of Niallia sp. FSL W8-0635. Classification (GTDB taxonomy): domain Bacteria; phylum Bacillota; class Bacilli; order Bacillales; family Cytobacillaceae; genus Niallia. The sequence goes on from NZ_JBBOYD010000002.1 coordinate 202,947, forward strand.
AAAAAATCATAAAAAGGTAAGTTTTATAAATGAAATTGATATTCCTTATGGGAAGAGCATAGGGAAAGTTATTGAGTTTTCTTTTCCTATTAATGAATATGACCCTCTGAATCCGAAATGGAATCTGATTTGGTCCATGAGAAAAGAAAATCTTAGGGTAAGTAACCGTTACTACGAAGTAAATAAAAAGAGATTTGCTTTCAAGCTGGACAATAGCAATTATTACTTATTCAGAAATGAAATTTTGATTCCTTTATCAAAAATTAAAGAAGAATATTTTGTGATTCATTTTAATGAAGAAATTATTTATTCGATTTCGTCATTGGAAGACCTCTCTAAAAAACTTTCTGAGCAGGATTTAAAAAAAAGAGATAGAGAGAGTTATAGGTTTTATTAAGGAAATTTCTGAATATGCTAATGGAATTGAAATGCAGGCTAGTCAAAAAGTAAAAATCTATCAAGATGAAAAGATGAAAGATTTATTAGAGAAACATCATTTAGCTATGGAACAAAATATAAAAAAGGTGCAATTGATTAACAAGATCAAATAAATAGAGAAGGAGATCAGGTATGTTGTTTTATATTGATGTATTGGGGGCAATTCTGAAGATACTTGGTTGGATTAAATCATTGATAGAAATGATAGATTAGTAATAGGGAATAAAAGAGGTTTATCAATGAATAATTGTGTTAATTTTTGTGTTAGCAGGTTTTATTGGCATACTTTTAGGAAGACCATTTAAAAATTGAAGTTGAAAAATAAAGACCTTTAATGCGGAATTGAAATGAAAATATAAAAGAGAGGGTCATTAGTGAGTATGAAAAATAAGAAAAGAAATTTAATTGTGTTCGGTTTTTTAGTTATAACTATCATATATATTTTTAGTTCATTTATTACAAGATCTTTAGAAAGCACATTTAATGTTTTACCTAAAAAAGATGAAGATATTGTTGTTAATGAGGAAAGAATTTATAAGATAGGTGATTATATAGTAGATAATTCCGTTTACTTCTCTGGTTTTATTAATGATTCGATTTCAATTGGAGTAATGAATGTAAGTAGTCGGGGGGATGATACTACACAGCTATATTACCCTTTAAAAAAAAATCAAATAATTGAAACGGATGTTATTAATGCTCCATTTAGTTTCACTGAAAAATTTAAAGTTGTTGATTTTAATGCTGAGACTGGAAGGCTGGAGTTAAAGAGAGTGAAGTAGTAGATAACCTATTTGCGGTAGAAAAGATTTTAATTGTGGCAAATTGACAGCTCCCATTAGAGAATGAGACTAAAACGATTACAGACTAAAGGAGAGGGTTTCACATATGTTTAAAAATCCGAATAGTAATCACTTCGCAAAAAAAATTATATAGGTAGGTAAACTTATGAATATGATACAATTTTTTGAAAGATTTTTATTATATGCCAAAATATTTGCCCCAATATTAATTTTCTTGATAATATTTTCAATTTTAATGGTTTTTGTATTAGTTGTTAGGGATATTTTTGATAGTCTTCGCATTAAATTTCTTGATAATAAAAATACAAATAAAGATAGTGATGATAAATTCAACTTAAAACAGGACATAGAAAATTAGTAGATAACTAAAGTTTGAGGGTTATAAAGAATTAAATTTGAATAGATAACTATTATTCATTAAAGGGAGGTAGTAAGTATGAAAAGAGTGGCAATAAAAGTAACACTAGAAAGAGAAGTTTGGCTTAGTAAAGAAGTATGGGAAGAAAGTTTTGGAGGTCAGTTACCTCAAGACATGGACGATTTAGACATGATAGAAGAAGAATGTTTAAGGAGAAATACAGAGTTTAAAAATGCAGAATTCATAAGTGAATTCTAGTTAAAGTACTTCCAAACCATATAAAATTAAAGTGCGTTAAAAAGGAGTGGGAAAAATGAAAGAAATTTTGATCGATATAACTTTAGATGAACCAAAAGCAACAATATTAGAAGCGATGGAACAAGCAGGATACAAGTATAAGGGTATATTCAAATACGACTATCCAGAATGGGGGCATAAATACTATGAAAGAATAAAAACAGAGTTATTCGAAAAAGAAAACAAACTCTTCTATTTTGCTAATGTTCCCCAATGGAAGGAAGGAAATATTTCAGTTATCAGAATCGGTGAAGTGGAGAATAAAAGTAACAAAAATCCTGAATATATTTATGCGTAGTTCGAAACTATTCTGCTGTAGAAAGGGGTTTATATATGAAAGTTCCAAAAGAAATAAAGGATAGTATTAGAAAGTCTGCAAAAGCGTTTCACACAGCGAGAGAACATGAAAAAATAGTAAGGGGTTAGCTTGATGAACAAGGTCTTGAAAATGATACTGTTCACGATAGCTGGATTGACACAATTGAAATGGGGTCTGGAAATTCAAAAGATTTTATTGAATTTCTAAAAAGAGTTGATGAATAGTTCGAAACTATTGTGAAGGAGTGAGTTGTTAATGGAAAATGAAGTGGTTAAGACAGTAAGTCTTGAATGTTTAGGTGTGAATCTGATTTTCTTGCTTTAACTAATAGCAAAGAATATGAATTGAATATATGTTATTGATGTTTTCTAAATGGTATGGCTAATTCATATATGAAGAGAAACGGAATAGAAAATAGATAATTTATATGGGGTAGAAAGAAGGGGATTTTCTCAGTGTCGCAAAAAGATTTAAGAGTATGTCCGAAATGTTTAAATGAGAAGAATATTGCTGATAAGACATGTAGTTACTGCAAAGAAAAATCAATAGTAATTAAAGATGGGGTTATTCTGAATTTCTTATTATTCTTTGTCCTTATGGTAATTCAGCTTGTAGCATATACATACAATGCAAGTTCACAAGATAAGTTGCTAATAGGATTTTTCTCAATGTTACTTCTGATTTTAACGAATATATTAGTTTTTGTTGCCTTGAAAAAGTTTGAAGAGAAGAATAAGTATCGTAGAAGTAACAAAAATTGAATCAAACAAAAAACGTGTTTATCTTATATTATAATTGCAAATCATACAGCAAAAGATTATATAAGGAAAAAATGATTTCAAAGTAGATAACTATTATTCATTAAAGGAGAGTTAATCGTGAAGAAAGAAAAATTAAACAAACCTTACACCATAGTTATTTTTCATAATGATAAGCCAGTTAAAAAGAAGAGATTTATTTCATTAGAAAAGTTAGATAGATATTGTGACCACGTTGAGAAATTAGGTAAAACCTATGGAACGTACAGCATAAACGCTTGGTAACTATTGCGAAGGAGTGAGGAAATGGAACACTTTTTAAAAATACAACCGCAATATTTTGAAGAAGTACGAAATGGAAATAAAAGTTTTGAAATCAGAAAAAATGACAGAGATTTTAAAGTTGGAGATACTCTTTATTTACAAGAATATAACCCTTTAGCACAAGAGTATACAGGGGAAGTAGTTAAAAGAGAAATTACTTATATTACTAATTATGCACAGCAAGAAAATTATATAGTAATGGCTATTGTTTGATAACTATTGTACGGTAGGAAAGGGGTTTTGCAATGAATAAGAATCAGAAAATTGTATGCGACTGGTTTCTAAACAATGGAATGGATTTTTTATCAGCTATAGTTGAATTAGAAGGGGTTTATGAGAGTATTCCTAACGAGGTTGCAGAAGCTTTTAGCGAACTAACTGATAAAGAAATAATAGAAGTAATAAAAAAATCAGCAAATAACATATTAAAACGTATAGCATAGTACGAAACAACTGTTCATTAGATAACCATTATGACAAAAAAATTTTAAGATTGGAGAAGCGAATCAAAAAGATGTGAATTTTAAAGTGAGTACCTTTCTAACAATAGAAGGATATAAAATATTAATACAATTAGTTGAATAGTACAAAGGTTATATGAAGGAGAGAAAATAAAGTGAATTTAATAAATATATTAATAGTGAGTTTAGTCATCATTAATTTATTTTTAATTAAGAATAAACGTTTTCCAATTATAAAAAAAGTATTGCCTTGGATAATTGTCATATTATTTTCATACCATTGGGGTGTCGGAGGATTAATTCAATATCCTTTTCTCGCTAATGTTGTTGGAATTATAGTCATTTCTTTTTGGTTTATAGTCATTACACAATATTTAAGAAGTTTATACATGAATCAAAAAGTAGAATAACTAAATTTAATAGGGTTTAACAACACGAACTTGAAAAACTTTTATAATGAAAATCGTGTTGTAAAGATAGTACTTATAATATGCCTTGATATTGAAAATTAAATAACTATTTTGTGGAAAGGGAAATGAAGAATATGAAAGATTCCATTATTATTAATGAAGCGAGAGGAAAAGCAGTAAATAATTTAATAAAGATTATGAAGAGTAGTTCGAAAAAAAGTAGAATAGCAATTCATTTTACTAGACTTAATAACAAAAGTGAAAATCTACAAAGAATAATTGAAAAGAGATAATTACAAGGTTTTAGATAGATATAGCTATAGTATGGAAAATTAACCATAAGAAAAATAGCTTAGTAATGTAGGAAGGAGAACAAAATTTTGATGATAACAGCAAAAAGTTATTTTAGTGGTGCTGGTGGAATGGACTTAGGAATGTTAGACGCTGGTATTGAAATTATGGAATCTTTTGAAATAGATAAAGTTGCTTGTGAGACTTTAAGGAAAAACTTTAAACACAGAATAAACCAAACCGATATCACAAAAATAACTGTACTCGATCAGCAAGATGCAGATGTTTATATTGGAACTTTCCCTTGTACGAAGTATAGCCGGATTGCTGATATACATGGAACTAGAACAGGCGATGATTTATTTTTACATTTTTTTAGACATGTGGCTTTAGCACAACCAGAAGTGTATATAGTTGAAAATGTTCCTGGTATGCGAAAATTTCAAGTGGTGATGGAGTGCTTAACTAGATTACCCAATTATTACGTTAGAGTAGAATGCCCTGTTAACGCAAATATGTGGCTCCCTCAAGAACGTAAAAGATTAATAGTTATAGGAACTAAAAAGCCTTTCCATAATTTATCTTATCCAGAAGCAAAACCAATGAGAATGAGAGATATTATTGATATTGGAGCAGAAGTATATACTCCTGATTATGTTCAAAAAAGATTAAATGGTGCATATCGAGATAAGCCAATTATTACAGATTTAGATGGAAAAGCTCCAACTTGTGTAGCGCAAAATATTGCCTCAATCTCTTACAAGTTGCATTTGTAGACAATGAGCACTATCGATACCTATTTTGCTTACCACTACAGAAGACTTATCATTAAAAACAAAAATGGAAGAAAGGAAAGAAGTATGCTTAATAAACTCATCGAGTTGATATCTGAAGGAAATATTAGTCTTGGACAATTATCCATTATTTTCGCTGTTATTCTAACAATAACTGCTATAATCGGTTACACCTTTCTTTTCTGGGAGCAGCGATCTTATGAAAAACTACTAACAGGTAAACCATTACCTTCTAATAGGGGTAGCGTCAGGAAAATGCGGATTTACAACGTTAAGGAAATCAAAATATAAAAAGCCTAATTTCTCGGTGTTATAAGTGAAAAATTAGGCTTTAGTTACTTCATTAAAGCGCCTGATTGTTGAAGACTAAAGTTTATATTCACCAAGAAATGCTCTTATCCTAACAAATTTTATTTAGGACTTACATGTATGCCTTCACTCTCTCGCCAATCTGCGTAAAGTATACGCTTTACATTATCATATCCATTGGTAGTTAATTGGTTATCTAACCACTGTTGATCAAATCCGAGTTCATGTAAATTATCCCATAAAATTTCCCCATCTATAATTAACGATGTTGGGAGGTCTACTGGACTTTCTGGAAGATTGAGATCTTGCTTGTCTGGTTTTTGATACTTGGATTTTAATAATAAACTTATTTGCCCATTAGCTTCCAATATACCGTATTTGACTTCGCGAACTGAAAAGACATTATTTTGACGGAGTATACTCAATACTTGATTTACATCCAATTTGTTCTTTGTAAGTAACTTCCTGTCCATAACACCATCTCGAATGATGATGTTAGGATTGCCTAATAAGAGAGAACGTGTCGATTTATTTTTTAGAGTCATAAACTCTATTCCAAACATAAGAAACGTCCACAATCCGATGGCATATAAAAAATGAAAAATCCCTACCTTATCTTCATAAATGGTATTTCCTAAAAGATCTCCAAGTACTAACACAAAAACTAAGTGAAACGGGGTTAACTGATAGATGGATGTTCTGCCTGTTATGATAATGATAAAAAATAAAGTGGCAAAACCAACGATGACTTTGATCGTCAGTAAACCAATATTGACTTCTTCCAAAGTTTTTTCCTCCAATTTAAATTTTACTTAGTTGTAAGATCTTGAGGTTTAGATAAAGAGGCTAGTTTTAGTATTAAAGCTCGAGTTACAATTCCAACCATGATGTAATATATGAATGAATATCTGTATCTCCACTCTAAATAATTAACAAGTTTGACCCACTCGCAAAAGGGTTCACCTATATAGGCATATGTTAGTGCCATAATGATCTGGGCTAAAATAAAAGATTTCCATGTTCTAAAATATTGATATAACAACATGTAAGCTACAGGCACCATTGAAAAATCAAAAGGAAAGGCCCGAGGAATAAAAGGTAAAAATGCAATGGGGTAATCCCAAAAACTATATTGTGCACCAACTACATCTAATAAGGTTGTTGTCAAGATAATTATGGTACCAAATAACAAAATTTCTAAAATAATGTCATGTTTAACAAGTTTAGCCCATATAACCCAAGGCACAACTAAAAAAACAACTAGTATCCACCATTCCCAAGTTAAAAACTCATTTGTTAGCCAACCATTTAATTCTAAATGATACAGCTTATCTTCTAATAAACGTATTTCCTTAAGATTTTCAAATATATTATCTATTGATATCATCCCTATATTTAAATTAAAAGGTAACAGATATTTTTGAATTCAAACTCTTTGAGCTGCCTTTTTAGTATTACCGTTTTTTAGTAATGAATTTCCATCGTAAATAACAAAAATTTTTTAAATCTAGATTTAAGATAGAACAATAAAAACAGGATACATCAACTTATAATAATGGAGAAAGGAGGCGAGCACCCTGTTCAACAATGCGCTCGGTCAGGGATCGTTGCAACAAGTCTTCAATTCTTAATGGTACAGAATCAGTAAGATCCCCCTCGAACTGCTCTGTGAGTTCTCTTGCCACATCAGCACTGTACACGACTTGACACACCTCATAATTCAGGCGAAAACTTCTCATATCATAGTTTGCTGCGCCTACTTCTGCAATTTCCTCATCAATGATCATCAGTTTCGCATGTAACATTCCTTTATTGTACTGGTAGATTTGGACCCCAGCTTCTATAAGTTCCCCGTAATAGGTACGACTTGCATAGCCCACGCTTTTTTGATCAATGTGGCGAGGAACCAGCAATCTTACGTGCACACCACGAGCCACAGCTGTCTTTAATGCCATGATAATATCTGTTTCTGGTACAAAGTAGGGTGTTGTTATATCAATAGTCTTGGTCGCCTGTGTTATACATATAAAGTAAGCTTGACGAATAACTGGGGTAGGAATTCCAGGGTTTCCTTCCAACGTATGGATGTACGCTTTTTGCAATGTCCCTGTCTTTGGGTATATGTCCATCTCTTTACCATCTATGGTGCTCAACTCTGAACCCAATTCGGCTGACCATCTGGAAAGATCTACTCTTCCGATTGGATTGATTTTCGTTACCTCAGATTTTGTTTTCAGATTTGTTTTCGATTTTATCCGTTCCGGCACAGCAATATTCCAATGAACGTCAAAGACAGTCTGCAAATTGACTGATGCTTCTCCTGTTATTTGTAAATGAGTATCCCTCCAGAAGCCAACGTCAGGCTTCAATCCTGTATATTCATATCCTACGTTCATGCCACCAGTAAAAGCTTTCTTTCCGTCGATCGTGACAATCTTACAATGATCCCGATAATTCCAATTGGATAAAATCCAGGGAAAGCGTAAAGGAAATATTGTCCGGCATTCTATCCCTGCTTCCACCATCTGAAGGATTTTTTGACGCGGAAATTTTTTACTCCCCCAACCATCTCTAATAAAACGAACCCGCACTCCGTTTACTGCTTTTTCGATCAGCAGTTCTGTGATGCGATTACCTATTTGGTCATTCCGATAGATGTAATATTCCAGATCAATGGTTTTTTGGGCTTTTTGTAGGGATTCGATGAGTTGTTCATATTTTGCTATTCCATTGTTAAACACTTGGACTTGGCCCATTCGAAGCCCATTCACAGTGAAATGCCGTAAAGCATCGGCAATTACCGATGCTGAATCACCGAATGTCTCAGGTAATTTGTTAGATTCATTTTTAGAAGAGTTCAATCTTTTTCGATGAATAAACTTAGGGTTTGATACGCTAAGATAAAGCAAGAAACCAATGACTGGCAAAAGAAGGACGATTATTATCCAATTCAATGCCTTGGCAGGCCTACGTACTTCCCAAATTGCTATGAATAAGATAAAGAACATATTTAACAGGTATAGATAAAAAATCCACTCCAACTGGAATCCCTCCTTCTGTTTCTCTTAACATGTCCAAACTATGTAGCGAGTATACGTTTGGAATACGAAGGAATTGTTTAGATACCTTTTCTTATGAGACACCCAAAATAATTTTGTAATTAGTTTATTTTGTCACAGGAATTTAAACGTTGGAAATGGATCGAAAAACAAAAATGGAGGTCCGTTTTACATTTCTTCTATATTAATCCCAATATATTCCGTAATTCTGCTGCGGCTGACTAAGTATATTCGATGTTAAAAAGACTCCAACAGGGGGGCAAGGCACTACTACTAATTATGTTAACTAGTTTTGTATAGAGTATTCATTTGATATTTGTAAAAAAGGGCATGAATGTATGCTTTTTTTCATACTGTATTTTGGAGGTGGAAAAATGACAAGAGTAGCTTACCAAAATGCAGACGTCGATTTAATGGCAAGGATGATGAGAGCAGAAGCTGAAGGCGAAGGACCACAAGGAATGCTATATGTTGGAAATGTCATTGTTAACCGTGTTGTAGCAGATTGTGCTGACTTTAAGGAATTAAGAACAATTAGAGATGTCATTTTTCACGTACAAGGAGGAAATTACTCTTTTGAAGCTGTTCAAAAAGGTAATGTATTTTATCAAAGAGCAAGAGAATCTGAAAGAAGATTAGCAAGAAAGAATTTGGAATATTGGAGAGATCACCCAGCGAAATATGCTCTTTGGTACTTTAATCCATATGGTCCGTGTCCTCCAACATGGTATGACCAACCTTTTACTGGTCAATTTAAACAACATTGTTTTTATGAACCAGCGCCTGGAACATGTGAAAGCGTTTATAGTCCTCGTTGAGGAAAAGATTCGAATATTTATAAAAACTAAAATAAACTTTTTAGTAACCGTATTTACCTAAGAAAGATTGTAAAATACTAACTTAACAAAAAGGTACATTAATTGAGTAAGCAGCAAAAAAGGATCTTCTTACTGGAAGATCCTCAGAGGGTTTGTCAAACCGCTGGGAGGTGCGAACCACTTCGGTTTTATGCCAATGGTTTCTTCAATGAGAGCATTCGTCTTTTCTAACTCTTGTATGGTATCACTTTTAGATCGCTTCTTAAGATCTAGATGACTATAAGCATGATTTCCAATTTCATGGCCTTCCCGATAGATCATCTTAGCTAGGTCAGGATTCTTTTTAACCCAGCTACCATCGAAAAAAAATGTCGCCTTCACCTTGGATTCCTTTAGTGTGGTAAGGATCGTTGGAATGTACTCATTACCCCAAGCAACATTTATTAATAACGCCACCATAGGCTTTTCTGGATTTCCTTTATAAATCGGGATGGGTGCTAGATTTTCTAAATGGACATTTGGAGGTTTTTCCTTATAAACAACTTTGTTTTTGTGAAAATTACCATCTGATTTCATTTTTTTATAACTAGATTCAATATCTACATCCAATCCATTGTATCCAGGAATTGCCTTCCACACTCTATCGACTTTTGCATCAATCGGTTCAATTTTATGTTCCTCTCTATACACTTTAATTTCTTTGTAAAGTTCATCATTTTTCTCCTTTAAGGCTGCTGTACCAGAGCCAATAGTATTAAATGGTCCAATAAGATCCGTAATTGTTAAAATGAAAGTACTTAAAAACACTATTAGTATTAGCGAATTTTTTTCCTCATAAAACTCCTCCGCAATATAAACTAATAATTTTAAAATACCCATCAACAATAGACTTATGTAATTAAAAAAAAACAATCATAACACTAATCTTATAGGCTTATTATTCCCATCCCATTAACTACACCGTAGGAAAAATCGGCTTTCTTCATGTCGATATTGCTTAGCGTATGTTTCCACGTTTGTTGTTGGGACTCTCAATAAAAAATTATTTTCCTTTAATTAAGGATGTTATTAAACCCACAGAGGTAATAGCTATACATGAATAAATGAAGGTATCTAATTTTAATAAAGCCAGACATGCCAACACAATAATTCCATCTATCAGTATGATTACAAGTGCAATATTTAACGAAAAAGTTTCAGAAATAATTTCAGCTAGTAAGTCAGTTCCTCCAGTGCTTGTCTTATATCGCAGCATTAGACCAACACCAACTCCAATTATTGCACCTCCAATTAGTGCGCTTGCAAGTTGGGGAATAAAAAATTGAGAACGAAGAGGAACAAGTAAATCAATAAATAAGGACGAAACCAATAAGCCTTGCAAACTACTAAAAAAATACTCTTTTTTATTTATTGAGGAAAATATACAAATAGGGATACTTAACCCCACCATTATAATACCAGTTGGAAATTTAAAAAAATAATGAAGTAATAGTGCGATCCCAAGGATTCCACCATCTATTAAATGATGAGGAACTAGAAACCCATTCACACCAACTCCTAATAACAGACTTCCAATAAGAGTAGCTATTAATTTCTTAAAAATAACAATCACCTTGTCTCATTTTTAATCTAATAATATGTCGGGGTTTTAAGGTTAAGAATAAGAATGCAGAGGAAAAATTAAATATATTAGGGAATACTTCATTTATTAGGGGATAATCGCCTCCACTTTCCCCCTTTCTTAAAAGGCATTAAAGTATCTAAAGAAAGTAATTCTTTAGGTACTTTAATGCTCCGAAATCCCATAAGTAAAAAATAATTTAAACTTCAGTAAAGTTACTATTACTCCCTTGATCCCATATATCTAAATCCCTTTTTAGTTCACTCCGTTTTTTTATTTATTGTGTAATAAGGTAAGTTTCCTTGAGCTGACGAAATAATTCGTGCAAAACTAAAATCATTTATGTTTATTTCCTTTATAGGCAAGTTAAATTATTTAAATTAATGAGAATTGCACTCTTATCACAAAGACACATATTCTATTCTAAAAATAAATTACTAACGTCTATCTGTGAAGATTACCTATACAGGAGCATTTTTCCCAAACAAAATGGGACTTCTCAATGAGGTCCCATTTCCTTGTTGTGCGCCCGGCATGCACATGAACTATAGGGTGCGAGTCCCGAACCCCGAAGACAGAAGTAGAGGTTAGCCAAGAGCTAGGGTGTCCGTGGTGACGCGGAATCTGAAGGAAGCTGGAGGCAAAACACCGGTCCGAGGAACACGAATCTCATACAAGGCTAGTTACGACTGGATGAGTTTGCAACACAAAACAAAGTCCTTTCTGTCGAAGGTCATACCTAGTAAATGAGGCGGATAGATGGTGTAAAAGTGCATGTGCTTACCCGGGGAGGTCTGATGGAAACGTGAAGTACCCTTCATAACCTACTTGGTGACAAGTAGCTGAATCATCAGAAGTCAGCAGAGGTCATAGTACGATTGGGTCTAGAACCAGTCGGAAGGACTGAACAATTAAGAGAGATTAGCCCTTGGCTTTCCATCTAGAATGAAATAGCACAGAAAACAGAGAAACCTCACGCTTAGAAAGTAGTGGTGAATCCCACGAGGGTATTTGCGGAGGGTGGAGTTCAGATGGGCATAATAAGATAAGCTAATCACGGAAAGGAACGAAATGGTGATGTTGAATCAAATTCTTGAACGGCAAAATATGATACAAGCGCTAAAGCGAGTGGAAGCGAATAAAGGAAGCCATGGAGTAGACATGATGCCCGTACAAACCTTACGACAGCACATCCTCGAAAATTGGGAAACCATTAAATCGCAGATTTTGAATGGAACCTATGAACCACAACCAGTACGTCGAGTCGAAATCCCGAAACCAGATGGTGGTGTGCGTTTACTAGGTATCCCAACCGTGACAGATCGTTTGATTCAACAAGCTATCTCGCAGATTTTATCAAAGGAATATGACAAAATATTTTCGGACCACAGTTATGGATTCCGTCCAAATCGGAGTGCCCATGACGCTGTTCGGAAAGCAAAGGGTTATTTAAAGGAAGGTTATCGATGGGTGATTGATATGGATTTAGAGAAATTCTTCGATAAGGTCAATCATGACCGACTAATGGCAACATTAGCGAAACGAATTTCAGATAAATCTTTATTAAAACTTATTCGTAAATATCTCCAAGCTGGTGTCATGATAAATGGAGTGATTTCAAGTATAGAAGAAGGAACACCACAAGGTGGACCTTTAAGTCCCTTACTTTCAAACATAGTTCTAGATGAACTCGATAAAGAGTTGGAGGAACGTGGACATAAATTCGTTCGATACGCAGATGATTGCAATATTTATGTGAAAACAGAACGTGCGGGTCTAAGAGTAATGGCGAGTGTACAAAGATTTATTGAGGGAAAACTTCGTTTAAAAGTAAACGAAAAGAAATCAGCGGTAGACCGTCCTTGGAACCGGAAGTTCTTAGGTTTTAGTTTCACGAATCACAAAGAACCAAAGGTTCGTCTTGCGAAAACAAGTCTAGTTCGAATGAAGAAGAAAATACGAGAGATTACCTCAAGAAAGATGCCATACTCCATGGAATACAGAATCAAGATGTTAAACCAATATCTAATGGGGTGGTGTGGTTATTTTGGATTAGCAGATACAAGTTCCACATTCAAATCACTAGATAGCTGGATTAAAAGAAGATTAAGAATGTGTCTATGGAAGAATTGGAAGAAACCTCAAACAAGAGTCAGAAATCTTACTCGGTTGAAAGTTCCTTCTGGAAAAGCATACGAGTGGGGAAACACCCGAAAAGGGTACTGGCGCATTTCTAAAAGCCCCATATTACACAGAACCCTCGGCAATTCCTATTGGGAAAGCCAAGGGCTGAAAAGTCTACAAGTTCGTTACGAAACTTTGCGTTATTCATCTTAATTGAACCGCCGTATACGGAACCGTACGTACGGTGGTATGAGAGGTCGGGAGTTAATCACTCCCTCCTACTCGATTATTAAGTATAATAATCTCTTTAATGGAGAGATAAACCAAACTGTTGTTCGTTTTATGAACTAACCGTTTTTATAACCGGTAACTAAACCATTAGCTCTAAGCTCGTGAAGGGGTAGCGTCCCGAAAATGCGGATTTACAACGTTAAGCTGTTTTCATTGTTAAAAACGAAGGATTTAACAACGATAAGACTTTTGAGACAAGTCTTACGAGACACTAGTAAGCTTTATTTTACGTAAAATCGGTTAAGTCCCAATAGATTAGACCATATTGATATAAACCTCATACCCCTTGATATAACAACGATTGTATTCTCAACGTTGTAAATTGTGAAAATCCTGACGCTACCCCGTGAAGTGGTGTCAGCTCCAATCTGGACTCCAAACTCCTATTCTCAATTTTATACTTCAAAATACCTGTTTATAATACATGTTGTATTAGTGATGATTTTAATTTATACAGAGTCATGATGCTAAAAAAAAGATATACGGATAATACGGATAATAAAAATAAGGATAACCATACCAAAATGGGCTCAATAACGTACCAGCCAACAAACCACCTAATAAACCGCCTAGAAATGGGCTTCTCCACCAATATGGTCTCCAAAAGAAGGGAGATCCAAAAAATGGTCTAAAGGGAAAAGGCCTAAAAAATGGTCTAAAGAAAATGGCCTTATACCCCAAATCCTTTGGTCTAAATTTTCAACCTGATTATTTTGCCGAGATGGATCGTAATAATATTGCGGTTCTGAATTCATGAAAAGGGATTTTAAATCAGGCTTAAATCTGTAATTGGTGCTTTGTTAAGGGCTAGAACATCGCATCTTTTTTATAAACGTCGCGACTTTCTTAAAAATATCGCGTCTTTTTTATTAGTATTGCAACTTTATTTCAAAGCTACAGAAGATTTATTTTAGTAATATTTTGGCTTAATTTTAAAACGAAAGGAATCTCAATAATTGTCTATCCAAAGGAATAATTGCTATTTAGAATTGAGGATAAAACATTTTATTCGAGGCATTCTATCTTTGTACTAAACCACAAACAGGAGGAAGTAGCATGGCTAATCAAATTGATACTAATAAATTAAAACAAGCAGAGGCAGCCTCTTCTATAGTAAAAGATATGATAACTTCAGCGATTGAACAATCTGCTGCTAATACTACTCTTGCTTCAGAAGCATTAAAACAAGCATCAAATGAAGTTGCAGGCGGTTTTCTATATTTATTGTGTTTAATTAAGTTCAGTAAAGGGAACGGTGGAAAAAATTTGAGATGAGACATATTACCCAAAAAGATTATACATCGCAAACCTATAATCGTCGCCAAATAGAAGAACTGATGGGGATTTGGAAACGAGGTTACTACAGAAAAAATGGTGCTATTCACCAAAAGTAATTTTATAACTATATTCCCAAAAAATTCACCACATAAGAAAATTCTGATTCGGGTAATCTAAAAAGGTCAAAAAATTCAAGGAGGATTCATCATGACAGTAATAAATGATGTTAAGACAGCTCTAGCAGGATTAAAAAGTGCACAAGCAAGTTTCGAAACATTTGCTCTTGGTACAGATAATCAACAGGCAAAGCAACTTTACCAAGATGCTGCTAAACAAACCCAATCTGTTATTAACAGCCTTGAACCACGCGTTCAACAAATTGAACAAGAAGAACCTCAATACAAACAACAATAATGAGTAAGATAAAAAAGGTTGGCCTCCCAACCAACCTTTTTTAATTCCTTTAAATAATGGGAAAAACGGAGATGGTTTCATGAAAGACAAAATAACCAAAATAAAAATTTTTCTTTCCATTTTAGCCGTGATCGGGTTTGGAACAGGATGTAACGATAACCAAAATCAGTTAGATGAGGATAACAATCATTTAGGTATTTCACAAGTACATACGAGTAAACCCATCGGTCAATCTGTTGCCAATAGGGCTAAAGAAAAGATTATTACCAAAGAAGAAATTTCAGATGTAAAGGCTGTGAATACAGATAAAGAGCTTTTTGTAGCAATAAAGGTAGAAAATTTCAATCGTTTTCGATTAAAAAGTATCGAGAAGACAGTAAAGTCAGACTTAGAAAAAATGTATCCGAATCATAAAGTCGTCGTTTCGACGGATAAAAAAATGTTCTGGGAACTCGAAAAAATAGAACAAAGACTGCAAAAAAACAATATGAATAAGAAAAGCTTGAAAAAAGATTTGCAAAAACTTGAAAGTATTCTAAAGGAACAGACGTAAAGAGGAAGGATCGAGCTATGTCAAATAATCAAAAGAAACAATTAACTCCTGTCCAACAGGAGTACCAGGAATTACAAAAACAACGTGAAATAAAAAGACCGGTTGTAACAAATTGTATAAAAGCCTTTCTAACAGGTGGTCTCATCTGTCTTATTGGTCAGCTTATTCAAGACTTTTACATCTATTATTTTGATTTTACAGAGCAAACGGTCGGAAATCCGACGGTAGGTACTTTGATTTTTATTACGATGCTTCTTACCGGTTTTGGAGTATATGATCGAATGGCCCAATTTGGGGGAGCAGGGACAGCTGTACCCGTAACTGGTTTTGGTAATGCGGTCATATCACCTGCCATTGAACATCGAACCGAAGGATTTGTACTGGGCGTAGGCGGCAATATGTTTAAACTAGCCGGTTCTGTCATTTTATTTGGTGTGTTTTCTGCTTTTATCATTGCCTTAATTAAAACAATTTTAATCAGATGGGGTGGTTTATAATGCTTGCAGGTCATCGTACATGGGTTTTCGAACAAAAGCCTGTGATTATTTCCACTGGAACAGTAGGTGGACCATTTGAAGCAGATGGAGCTATATCGGAAGATTTTGATCTTCTTCATGCCGATTTATGGCTCGGACAGGATTCCTATGAAAAAGCACATAAAGTTTTTTTTGAAGAAGCTTGTCAAAAGGCAATGGAAAAAGGAGAAATACAAAAGGAACAGGTTCAGTTTCTTCTCGCAGGGGACTTGATCAATCAGATTACTCCCACAAGTTTCGCTAGTCGAACCATTGGAGCTCCTTATTTTGGTTTATTTGGTGCTTGTTCTACCTCTATGGAAGGATTGGCTCTAGGTGCTTATATTATTAATACAAAGGGGGCTAAATATATATTAACAGGGGCTTCGAGTCATAACACAGCTGTTGAAAAACAGTTTCGTTATCCGACAGAATATGGAGGACAAAAACCACCTACTGCACAATGGACGGTTACTGGTGCTGGTGCGGCCCTTTTAAGTGATTCTGGGGATGGACCGAGTGTCACTTCTGCTACGATAGGCCGTGTGATTGATATGGGACTGACCGATCCATTTAATATGGGGGGGGCTATGGCACCAGCTGCTGTTGATACGATTGAAGCGCATTTAACGGAAAGAAAGATTGATCCCTCTTATTATGATTTAATCGTCACTGGGGATCTTGGAAAGATAGGGCGTGAAGTTTCCCTTGATTTATTTAAAAAGCATGGAACTTCCATTAGTGAAGGACAATTCCAAGATTGTGGACTTATGATTTATCGGAAAGGACAACCAGTCCTCGCAGGGGCAAGTGGGGCGGGGTGTTCAGCAACAGTAGTCTATGGTCATTTATTAAATCGCATGAAAAAAGGCGAATTTAAAAGAATGTTAGTAGTGGCCACTGGTGCTTTATTATCACCTCTTTCTTTCCAGCAAAATGATACGATTCCTTGTATCGCTCATGCGGTATCGATTGAATACGGAGGTGAACAATCATTATGACCTACTTTTGGGCTTTTACCGTAGGTGGTTTGATTTGTGTCATTGGGCAAATTATGTTTGATGTGTTTAAACTAACTCCGGGACATACGTTAAGTACCCTTGTAGTAGTGGGGGCCATTTTAGATGGGTTTGGATTATATGAACCCTTGATTGACTTTGCTGGTGCAGGAGCTACCGTACCTATTACAAGCTTTGGGAATTCCCTTGTACATGGGGCCATGCAAGAGGCAGAACAACATGGGTTAGTTGGTGTGCTCACAGGAATGTTTGAAGTGACCAGTTCAGGAATTTCAGCAGCCATTATTTTCGGCATGATAGGGGCTTTAATTTTTAAACCAAAAGGATAAGGAGAATCTAGGATGACAGTAGGATCAGATGTCAAACAATGTTTTGTCAGTTTAAAAGGAGTAGAAGCAAGTCTTTCAAGTTTAGCATTACAGACTCTAGATGATGATTCGAAACGTTCATTACATGAAACCATGATGGTTGTACATGAAGTAGTCACGGATTTAAAAAAACGAGTTGGAGAATTAGAACAAGAGGAATTTCAGTACAAAGGTTTTTAAGAGATATAATTTTTATAGGGGGTGTTAAGTGGTGCCTGAATGGTTAGATATTGCCGTAAGGTCAATATTCTTTGTTGTTGTTTTATTTTTTATTACAAAATGGTTAGGGAAAAAGCAAATCTCTGAATTATCTTTCTTTGAATATGCAACTGGTATTTCCATTGGAAGTATAGGTGCTGAAGTTGCTATGGGACTGGAACGGAACATTTTTCATGGAATCATTGGAATTGTCATTTTTGCAGCAATACCCTTTTTATCTGGTTTGCTTTCCTTAAAAAGTAAAAAGTTCCGTGATTTTGTAGAAGGAACAGGAACTGTCTTTATAAAAGATGGGAAAATCATGGAAGATAATTTAAAAAAGGAAAGATACACGACAGATGAATTATTAGAATTACTTCGTAAGAAGGATGTTTATCAGGTGTCTGATGTAGAATTCGCTGTATTAGAGGCAACAGGGGATTTATCCGTCATGTTAAAGAAAGAAAACCAACCATTAACAGCAAAGGATCTAAACTTGACGGTTGCTTCAATTAAAGAGCCTCAGACTGTCATTATGGATGGTGTGATCATGGATGAACCACTTGCGACTATTGGACGAAGCCGTGCTTGGTTACACACTGAATTAGAAAAACTTGGTGTAACGGTAGAAAATGTTTTTCTTGGACAAGTTAATTCCTATGGAGAGTTAACAGTTGACCTGTTTGACGATCAATTACAAGTCGCATCTCCTCAAGAAAGACCTTCAATTCTTTCGACCATGAAAAAATGCCAAGCAGACTTAGAGTTGTTTGCTCTTGGAACCGAATCAAAAGAAGCTAAGCAAATGTATAGTAAAAATAGTGAAAAACTACAAGAAGCTATTGATAAAGTGATGCCTATTTTAAAAGGATAATGGTTTATTTCGCTATATTGGATGATCTTAAGACACATAACAAAAAAGTAGTACCATTTTTTGCATAATAACATTAAGTCGAATCTTGAAAATAAAATCTTTGGAAAAATATCTTTTTTTAAATTGATTAGAGGGTGCTTAAAATATTAAAACATTACTGGTTAACTTTCTCTGTTAATTTTTGCAGTATTGTCAAAGAGATGAACATCCTTAGTCTGACTTCAGACTAAGGTGATTTTTCCTAAGAGGTGTTAGAAGTGTCTATTTTTTTAGTTAAATTAATTTATATATATATTGTTTTTATTGTATCCATAAAAATTTTAGGGAATCAGCCCTAGCACAACTTACCCCTCACGAATTTGGAGCGATTCTATTTTTATCTTATTTAGCATTGGGGTCCATTAAAGTAAATGGAGTAACAGAGGGGATTATTGGAATCATTGTTATAACGGGCGTCACTTAGTTATATCAAAATTAAGTTTATTAAATTGGTTAAACCCTTTTATTATAGGAAAACCGACTATTTTAGTTAAACATGGAAAAATTGTATATAAAAATTTAAGGAAAAATAGATATCCTTTATCTGAGCTGTTGTCAGGTTTAAGAACAGCAAGATATCCAGATATTCAAGATATTGAATATGCGATTTTGGAAGCAACAGGTGAAATCAGCATTTTACCAAGGAAAGAATTAGTTCCTGTTACTCCAAAGGATTTACATATGAAAGTAGAATACCATGGATTCCCAATAGCTGTTGTAATTGAAGGGAAAGTTCAGAAGCGTAATTTAAAATTAATCAACAAGAATGAAGAGTGGCTTAAGCAAGAACTAAAGGCAAAGGGATATCATCAAATTAAAGATATATTTTACGCTTCTGTTAGAGATACCGACCATTCACTAAACATTAACACATTTGATATTAGCGACTAATCTTAAAACGATTTCCCCTCCCTATATTAATCCTAGATAAACGGTTTTAGGTAAATATGGTTTTCTTAGTACAGTACCTTATCAAACTATCAAGTTCTAAGTATTTTTGAAGAAAGATGAGAAACCAAATGCATCATTATAACTTTTTCCATACTATGGGGATATAAAGAGTGAAACTTTGAGTGTGGTTGTTGTTTAATAATTAATTTTCTTTCCCGAAAAAACAGTCAAATGCCTAAAAGGCTAATGCTATAATAGAGTTTTCCATTAATCTAATAAAAATCAATTCACCAACAAATTGATCCGAAATAATTAATTAAAAAGCCGATTTTTCCTTGACATAAAAGGAGAATCGGCTTTTTACTAGTTATCCCTATTACTCATCTTTATTATCCCTATCGAAGAGGGGCAGATCTCAACAAGAAAAATTGCTAATTTTAAAGTTGGGCATGTATTCGATATATCCCAAACGAATGCACCATTAGAAGATTTACCAAAAATATTCCCTAATAAACAGTTTAATTTCCAAATTGAAGAAGGCAGAAATGTCGAGCATTTAAGGAAAGGGATAGAAGCTGTTTCTAAAGAATTAAATATCGATATGAGAGATATGCGACAATCGGAATTAGGTGTAACAGAATTAGGAGCATCTAAAGGTGCCTTTGTTCAAGGTAAAGATGGTAAAGGTAAAGAGATTGTTATGAATAGTCGTAACACAGAAACACAAGCATTAGCAACGTCTATTCATGAGTTGGCCCATATAGTACCATTATGACCAAGTGCAATCTACGTTAAGCGATGGGAGCCGTTTCGTTCATTATGACTATAGAGATAAGTTTAATATCAACCTCGGTGAACCGTATCATAAGTAAAAGAGGTTTTTGAGGGCATATAAGATTCTAAACATTGAAAAACAGTTAATTTATCTAATCAAGTTTTTAAATTGACTAGCACTTTGAAAGGATGTTGACACGCTAGTAAAGCAAAAAGGCTGCCTAAAAAACAAAAATTTCTTTTAGCCAGCCTTTTGGATTATGCAGTTTTGGAAATGAGTTCGTTAATTTTTAATAAGACCCTTGATTCATCATTAGCGGAATGGAAGCCTTTTGATATATTCTTTTATGTATAATTTATTTTAAATAAAAGAAAACACAATCCCTGTTCAGTTGAACCAATCCACAGCATAAATGATCCAAATACTCCGCAATTAAGCATAAAAAGCACCTTCCTTACAGTTAAGTGAAGGTGCTTCTTTTCTAATAGATTTTGTAAAGCAACATTGTAAATGTAAGCTTATGCTTAATTGTTTAATTCCGAAATATCCATTTCTTTTATGATTTCTGCTATCCGATTTTTTCCCCATTCATACATCATTTCAACGATAGGAAGTAAAGTCATCCCCAATTCAGTCATGGAATATTCCACTTTCGGTGGAACTTCTGGATAAACCTCGCGATGAACTATTCCATCTTCCATCAGTTCTCTTAATTGATTCGTTAATATTTTATGAGATATTTTTGGAAAAAGCCTTTGGAGATCACTGAATCGATGTGGTCCTTCTACCCCTAAATGCCATAAAATAACGATTTTCCATTTACCACTTATAATTGATAAGGTAAGTTCTTTTTCACAATTATAATCACCATTTATGATCTTTTCTTTAACTTCATCTCTAAATGTATCTGGCATAAATTCTTACCTCCTTATTTGTATCAATTGTAACCTGTTGGTAACCTCCTTACAAAAAAGTGCAGTCTTCACAGTGAAGAAACCCAGCAGTAGAATGAAATAGTCGTCTTACCGGCGAATTATTTTTATTAATGAGGAGGAACTACTAATGAGTAAAAAAGCACTTTTAATTATACCACCAGAACGTTTCAATGAAGACGAATTATTTCAACCAAAAGCGGAATTGGAAAGCAACGGAATTGAAGTGACAATTGCAAGTACAAAAACAGGTGAAATCATAGGGGATTATGAAGGTAAAGCAATTGCTGAGGTCATTTTCTCAGACGTTTCTGCGACTGACTATGATGTTGTATCTGTTATTGGTGGATCTGGTACGAACGATCATTTATGGGAAAATAAAGAATTACAAGACTACTTGAAACAAGCGTATACTAATAAAGTTCTTGTAACAGGGATTTGTGCAGGTGCGGTTACTGTAGCTAAAACGGGTTTACTTACTGGAAGAGAAGCAACTTGCTATCCAGTAGATATACAAAAAGACCAATTAAAAGCGAATAAAGTAACATATGTTGAAAAACATGTTGTTGCTCATGATGATATTATCACTGGTGATGGTCCAGATGGCGCTAAAGAATTTGGAGAAGCTTTAGTAAAAGCATTAAGCTAATTCTACAGTCTCTTCGCTGAATTTTCATATAATCAAAAGCCTACGGAATTAATTCCGTAGGCTTTTGGCTATCCAAATGTAAGAAAAATACACCAAATATTAACTCTGATTCAATATGAACCGTGTTACGATATTTATATAGTTTTACTAGGTCGTCTTTTAGTTGAATATCAATCAAATTCAATCGAAAATCAAACCTCAACTTTTTCGTCATACTAAAAAAGTTAAGAGTAAACAGTAAAAGCTTACATAATTGAAGCTGATAAGAGATTTAAAAGGGTATATTTTTTACACGATGCTGGGAGGGACATAAACCCCACTGCCACCTTAAAACTTTATAAAAGAAAGACAAACTACTCATTATTAAGGAGGATTAAAATGGAACATATTGTAATTAATGCTGTATTAAAACCAAAAGAAGGCCTGCAGGGGCAACTATTATCAGAACTCAAAAAGGTACAAGCGGTATCAAGGGAAGAGAGTTTTTTTAGTGGTCTTTATTAAGAAGGGAGCATTTCGCCGTATCTCCTTCGAAACAAATCTTTTGATTTGGACAGACCAAATGGCTAATATATTAATATCGCGAATTACCGATTTGGCGTGATGCTTTCAGATCATCTATCCAGCGTCCATTGGGATAGTGATAATCGATATAGAAAGAGGCAAATGACATTGAAGCAGAAATTGGAACGCTTAAATGATGAACAAGCCGTTGAAATTTTTAAAGCATTGTCGAACCAGACGAGGGTGAGCATTCTTCAAATGTTAAAAGATCCCGACAGTCATTTTTCACCGCAAGCCCATATTATTGCTGATGAAGGATTTGAAGGTGGGGTTTGCGTAGGGGATATCCGAAGCAAGGCCGGGATTTCGCAATCCACTACTTCACAGTATTTATCGATTCTGCTGCAAAGCGGACTGGTTGAAATGAAGCGAATCGGACAATGGACGTATTATCGCCGTAATGAGGAAACGATTAAAAAGTTAGAAAAATACATTGGTACAAAAATTTAAGGAGAATTGAAGTGAGTTTATTACAGCATCGAGCATATAACAGGTTGTACCAAAAGGATAAAATGACGCTTGGTTTCACGATTCCGACGGCAAGGATGTCCAAATATCCGATTATGGAAAATCAGTTGTCGCTTGCCCGCAAAATTGAAGACCATGGTTTCGCGGCATTGTGGCTTCGGGACGTTACGATTCAGAATTTGAATATTGATGATAACGGTCAATTGTATGATGTATGGATTTATTTGACCTATCTTGCGGCCCATACCAAGGAAATTGCACTTGGGACGGCGAGTGTGGTCCTCCCGCTGCGCCACCCTGTCCGAGTGGCAAAGGAAGCATCATCTATTGACCGGTTGTTTCCCGAACGGCTGATCATGGGAGTGGCTTCAGGAGACCGGGATAAAGATTTCACAGCTTTGGGAATATCCAAGCTCGAAAGCGGAGGGCTGTTTAAAAAGAATTATGCATTCCTTGAACGGCTATTAAAGGAGC
Source organism: Niallia sp. FSL W8-0635 (assembly GCF_038007965.1). Classification (GTDB taxonomy): domain Bacteria; phylum Bacillota; class Bacilli; order Bacillales; family Cytobacillaceae; genus Niallia. The sequence continues at coordinate 226,433 of NZ_JBBOYD010000002.1, forward strand.
ACAATCCCACTATCAACAGCGATTTAGGCATCATCGATGGAACGGATATGAGAATGATCCCCAAACCTTTTTCTTCGATTCCGACCATGGTGACAGGATTCAGCAATCAATCGATTGAATGGATCGCCCAGAACGGGGACGGCTGGATCCAGTACCCGAGGATTATCCCGCAACAAACTCAATTGATTAACGAGTATCGCGAGTTGTCGGAAATTTACGCCCCAGGAGTGTTTAAACCTTTCACTCAGACTTTATTTATCGATTTATCGGAAAATCCCGATTTGTCTCCTGTTCCGATTCCGTTAGGATTTCGTGTAGGGCGCAAACAGTTATTAGAAATTCTATATCAATTTCAATCCATTGGTGTCAATCACCTGGCATTTGTATTGTATTTTTCAAAGCGCCCTCCAGAGGAAGTCATCCAGGAGCTTGGAGAGTTTGTGTTGCCTTACTTTTCGACTCATGAAATTCCAGTATTAGATTAGTTTTAAAAATTAGATAAGGGAAGAAGATGAACTTATGTCTAAACATGCAAATAAACTAAACGAAATTCCTTTCTCGGTGCTTGATCTTTCACCGATAACAGCCGGAAGTACTCCTGCTGACTCTTTCCGCAATACATTGGAACTCGCACAGCATGCTGAAAAACTTGACTACAAACGTTTTTGGCTCGCTGAACATCACAATATGCCGTTTATCGCCAGTTCCGCCACTTCTGTGGTGATGTCCCATGTGGCAGCCGGTACATCAAAAATCCGGGTTGGTTCAGGAGGAATCATGCTGCCGAATCACGCTCCGCTCGTCATCGCTGAACAGTTTGGCACTCTTGAATCCTTATATCCTGGGCGAATTGACCTTGGTCTGGGGCGTGCACCTGGTACAGATCAGTTGACCGCTCGTGCATTGAGACGCGACTTGAGAAGTACCGGAGATGACTTTCCTGAGCAATTAGCGGAACTCCGCGGTTACTTTGATCCATCCCTGGCCCAAGGGAACCCTATAAAAGCGATTCCGGGTGAAGGTTTGAATATTCCAATCTGGCTGCTGGGTTCAAGCGGCTTCAGTGCGCAGCTGGCCGGAGAACTGGGTTTGCCATTCGCGTTTGCCGCCCATTTCTCGCCACTTAACACTCTGGGTGCTCTACAGATCTATCGCAAGGCGTTTAAGCCTTCGAATGTTCTCGATAAGCCGTATGCGATGGTGGCATTGAATATCATTACAGCAGAAACGGATAAAGAGGCAAAGCGCCTTTTCACAACCCTGCAGCAGCAATTTTTGAATCTGATGAGTGGCAACCTTACACAGCTTCAACCACCGGTAGATGACATTTCCGAATTGGCCAGCAGCTACCAATTAAAGTCTCTCGAGCAGCAATTAGGCTCATCGATTGTTGGCAGCCAGCAGACGGTAAAGGACAAGCTATATACATTTTTGGAGGAGAGCCAGGCAGATGAAATAATGGTCATTGCACAAGTTTACGACCACAAAGCTCGCCTGCATTCATACGAGCTTCTGTCAGAAATTACAAAAAGTGAAAGGTAATAAGGAGGACATCAGCAAGGAAAGTATTGATGTTTTACTTGATAAAAGGGAACCGTTTTTAGATGTGGTTTGGATCAAGTATTTCTATGTGTCACAAGCAGGATTTGACATCACGAATTCTTCCAAAGGGCATCACCATCCTTAAACACGTGACAGAGCGATACTAAATGTTTTTATACCATCATATATCTAGCAGTAACATATACTAAAAACAGTAGATTATTTGTATTTATTGTGTTAAATGAGAATAATACCAACGATGCTTTACAATTATAAGGGGGCTTATCATAATGAGCAAAAAAATCGCTACACTAATAACAGACTTATTTGAAGATGTAGAATTCACAGAACCAGCACGAGCATTTAAAGATGCTGGTCATCAAGTGATCACAATCGACATACAGGCTGGAAAAGATATTACTGGTAAAAAAGGTGAAGCAGTAAAAATTGATAAAGGAATTGGGGAAGTTAATCCTCAAGACTTTGATGCTTTATTCATCCCTGGCGGCTTCTCTCCCGATTTATTACGTGAAGACGACCGTTTTGGTGAATTCGCAAAAGCATTTATACAAGAAGGTAAACCTGTTTTTGCCATTTGCCATGGCCCACAAGTATTAATTGATACAGACCTATTAAAAGGCGTCGACATAACAGGTTTCAAATCAATAAGGAACGATCTCAAAAATGCAGGTGCTAACTACAAAGATGAAGAAGTTGTGGTAAGCAATAATATTGTAACAAGCCGTTTTCCGGATGACATTCCTGCCTTTAATCGTGAATCCTTAAAATTATTAGCTGAATAATAGCGTAAGTACTCAATAGTATCGTTTTAGAAATTAATATTTCACAATGAATTTCAATAAAAAAAGGTTTTAATAAGAAAGGGGTTTTACTATGTCATTAAATGGTAAACGAGTAGTTGTTTTAGGGGGTACTTCTGGTATTGGTTTAGCAACTGCCAAAGCGTTTCTCGATCAATCAGCTCAAGTGATCATTGCCAGCCGTTCTGTTTCCAAATTAAATGAAGCAAAACAAGTTCTTGGTGGCAATGTAGAAGCAATTGAAATCGATTTTCGAAGCGAAGAAAAAGTAGCAGAATTTTTCAGTAAGGTTGGAAAATTTGACCACCTTGTGGTAACAGCAGGTGAAGGCGCAATGGGGCACTTTAGCGAACTGCCTGTGGCAAGTGCAAAAGAGGCGTTTGATAGTAAATTCTGGGGGCAATATATCACTGTCCGTTTTGCACTTCCATATTTAAGCAATGAGAGCTCAATCACCTTAACCTCTGGTGTATATGGAGTTCGTCCTCCTCAAGGCGCTACTACGTTAGCGGCAATCAATTCAGCCATTGAAGGATTGGTTCGAGGACTTTCTATAGACCTAGCGCCTATTAGGGTAAACGTGGTTTCACCTGGAATTGTAGATACTCCAATCTATGCTGGAATGTCAGATGATCAGAGGCAAGCACTGTTCAACGGCATTGCACAACAGCTCCCTGTTGGACGGATTGCAAAGCCGGAAGACATAGCTGAAACCTATGTATACCTTGCTAAAAATGGTTTTACTACTGGGACGACTGTTCTTATTGATGGCGGGGCTCACTTGGTATAAGTGAGATTATAATGTTATTTTTGTGGCTATACTACAACATGTATAGCCACATTTAATTTTTTAATAATGATCCGATTTTCCAATAAACGGTAATGATTGAAGAATTGCAGTTCAAGAAAAACAAGGTGAGATATGAAAGGCATGATGAAAATGAGTTTACCTGACAATGAAAAAATATTGAGAATTAAGCATTCACTTGAAAAACGTGTAGTAACTTTACCTGATGGAACCTTTCTTCCAAGCATTGGTCAAGGAACATGGTACATGGGTGAAAATCCTGAATCGAGAAACAAAGAAATCAAAGCTTTGCAACTTGGAATTGAACTAGGCATGAAGCTAATCGATACGGCTGAAATGTACGGAAATGGCGATTCCGAACGTTTAGTTGGTGAGGCAATCAAGGGGCGTAGAGATAAAGTTTTTTTAGTATCGAAAGTATATCCTCATCATTCCGGGTTAGATTTGATTGAAAGTGCATGTGAAAATAGTCTAAAACGACTAGGAACAGATCATCTTGATTTGTATCTTTTACACTGGAGAGGTCGTGTTCCATTGGCAGAAACGATTGAAGGAATGGAGAGACTGCGCAAGGATGGTAAAATTGTAAGATGGGGAGTTTCTAATTTTGATACGGATGATATGTTAGAGTTGTGGGATACCGCTAACGGAAAAAATTGTGTGACAAATCAAGTGTTATATCATCTAGGTTCTAGAGGAATTGATTATGATCTCCTACCATGGCATCATGAACATAACATGCCAATTATGGCCTATAGTCCCCTGGCCCAGGGAGGGAGCTTAAGAAGACAATTACTAAGCGATCCAACCATCATTGAGATTGCAGAAAGATACAATGTGCAGCCATTACAAATTGCTCTTGCATGGACCATTCGTTCGAACAACGTAATTGCTATCCCAAAAGCTGTTAAGGAAGAACATGTTTTAGCCAATGCTCAAGCTGCTACTATTCAATTGACCATAGAAGATCTGAACAGACTTGACGAGGTATTTCCAAAACCAACAAGAAAAATACCTTTGGATATTATATAAAATGAATGGGAACAAAGGATCGATCGAGACTTATTAAAGCTTCAGCGACTCCTTTTTTTCCTATTTCAACCGGCCAAGCGACTTTTGTATCCAATCATGGAAGGATTTCCTCAAACGTATTGGAAAAAGTTTTGAAATCTTTTAATACGGTTTTCCCTTTTTCCGTGAAGAGAGGATAGATCACCATTCCTTCGATTTTGTCTCCTTTCTTATCATAAGGTAGTGTATCAATGATTTGAATTTTATCGATAATTCGGTCAGCACCATACCCTGATAATAGAACAAGAATGAACAAAACAACGAGGGTCTTTTCCATCTATTTCATTATTATCCAACATTTCATTCAAGAGGCTAGTTTAAGTACAGTAATTTTAAAAATTACAAACTCTAATGCGTTCTGATTTTAATCCATAAATTTACAGTTGACTTTACAAACTGTAATAATTAAAATTACAGTATAGCCAGTAGATGAGCTGAATAATATGAAGGAGTGTGTATAAGTATGGTTAATTTGTATACGACACCAAGTTGTACTTCTTGCCGAAAAGCAAAAGCTTGGTTTGAAGAACATCAAATTGAGTATATTGAAAGAAACATATTATCCAATCCCCTTACAGTCGATGAGATTAAATCAATTCTTCGATTGACTGAAGATGGGACTAATGACATTGTTTCAACTAAATCAAAAACATTTCAGGAATTAAATGTAAGTATTGAATCTCTTCCACTTAATGAATTTTATAAATTAATAATCAACTACCCTCAAATGTTGCGCCGGCCAATTATCCAAGACGAAAAAAGATTACAGGTTGGATATAACGAGGAAGAAATCCGCAGTTTTTTGCCTCGTAGACTTCGCACATTTTCGAACGTCGAATGGCAAAAAGTGGCCAATTAATATTATTTCGGAAGGAGGAAGAAAGTGATGATTGAAGTATTCGTTACAGTTAATTATAAAGATAAAAATTATCAAACCAATGTCATTGTAAATAAAGAAATGGCATGGGAAAAAATTAAACAGTTAGCAGAAGAACAAGTTAAAAAACAATGGGGTTATTAAACTTAATTATACAAAAATTTCTAAACAAACAAATATGTTTACGCACCTTTAAGGAAGTGAAGGTGATTCGTAAAGATTTACAGGATGCTTGGAATTCCTTATTCATGGTTAAGAGTTAATACAACATTTCTAATTAGATACTTGACAAGATAAACTGTAATATATATTGTTACACTATGTTGATTGATTTTAAAAAAAGATGCAGAAGCTATATGTAAAGCAAAAAGGTAATTAGCTGTGTTGATTTATAAGGAGGCAGGACATGAATAGTGATTTTACACTTGCCATTCATAGTTTAACTTATCTTGCGTTGCAGCCGGACCGTATGTCAACAAGTGATGGTATCTCAGAGAGTGCTGGTGTCCACCCAGTACGCATTCGTAAAGTGCTGAGCTTGTTAAAAAAACATGGATTTATAAAATCAAAAGAAGGAACCGGCGGCGGATTTATTTTTACTCTAGAGCTTAGTGAAGTTAATCTTTGGGAAATATATATGATAACCTCTGAAGGTGCTTTACAGCCTAAGTGTACTGATTCAAATGAAAAGTGTATTGTGGGAGCAAATATGAAAAGTGTATTATTTACAATTTTCTTAGGTGCGGAAGAACATTTGGGTGAATATTTAAAGAACTATACAATTAAAGAAGTTGTCGATCTTATAAATCAAGAACAAAATAGCGGCTGTGACTGACGGCCGTAGACTTCTTTTTATTAAATTGTAATAAAAAACATTACAGATTTATCTAGGTGATATATCCCCGATGACTGTAGCTTAAAAAAAGGTTCTATCTTGATTACATTCATAAAATACAAAAATAACTTAAGAAGGTGAAAAAGGATGTTGACGAATGGTAATTCCGTTTTGAAAACAGGTGATTGGATTAAGGGAAAATCAGAGGATGGGGAATTAATAATTGGTTATATTGAATCACAGAGTATTCTGGATGGAGTTGTTAAAGTAACGGTTGCTACGAGTGACAATCGTGAAACGCTTGGCAAAACAATTCCGATTTTAAGTAAAAATGTTAGGAAACTGCCACTTTCTAAGGTGGTAAACAAGGAAGAAATTCTATTTCTAATAGACTTGGCATTATCAACGGGGGATGAAGCATGGTTTATTGAGCTTTCTTCCAAGTTAAACTCAATCAATCAGCTTGTTGATGGAGTACATTAAAACTTATACAAATTATATATAGATTTTTTAAATTAAATTACAACGTGTTTGGAAATATTCATTTTTCGTGAAAATCGTGATTCATCACTAACGGAGCCAGTAATGGTTTTCCGTTGTACATATGAGATATGTATAAGGTATATATAGTTTTAATATCATGGTTATATTCGGTTAGGACAATAACAACAAGAATTATTGTAAAATATTTATAAAGTTTATAGATAACATATGCAATTAATACATATATGTTATCACGTCTGTTGATTAACTAATTTTTATCACTAAAAACTAATAAAAAAGAGAGATTCCATGTAAAATGTAAGTTACCACACAAACCTTTACAAGGAGGAATCTCTAGGCTTGCGAATACCACGATTTTCACACTACTTCAAAACTTTATTTCACAAAAAGAAATCGACGGGATTCTAGCTGTTCAGTTTGAAGATACGGCTCGTAAATGTGATGTATCAACACTTTTAAACTACTTGGTGGGTGCCGCTACATTTGAATGGAAAAGTATGCACCACGCTGCGGATGTTGCACCAGCACAAGGCTTGAAATCAGTGGATTATTCGACACTTTCAAAACGTTTAGGTGAACTGAATTATCTCATCGTGAAACGCATTTTTGAACGGATTGTCAGCCGTTTAATTAAAGTTTTTACACAAGCGCATCCAGGTAAAATCAGATGTAGAAGCCTTGTCATTTGCAGGTTTTACACGCCTGTTTCTTTGGCATGCACTTCCATTAAAATGGCGAATATACGTCGAAGAAATTCTGTCGTCAGCTCGGATGATGTATCAAAAAAGTGTTACGTGATTTTGGCTAATCAACACGTGTGACATTTAAGTATAGAAGAAAAGCGAAAACTCACGTATCGTAATTGTTGCTTAGACAAACCACGATAGGAGTTTTCGCCTTGTATAACCAGTTTATCAAATTGATTTTACCGTTACCATCTTTTTTTACAATTTCTTTGCCAACCGACGATGAACCAAACGGATTTCCATCTGCCATTCATGTGTTGGATCGCTTTCATCTCGTCCAATTTTTCACGGATGCCCAACAAAGATGTAGACGGTATTTAGGTGAAGTAAAGAAACACCATAAATCACGTTTTATTGACCGCTGCTTAGCACAAAAACCTGCAGAATTAACAGCGGAAGAACGTGGGTGGGTTTGTGGCTGAATGGCACAAGGAAGATTTGCATACGAAGCATATTTATCAAGCATTAAATCACATACGTTATGAGTTATTCGATAAGAAAAATTAAAAGTTTTGCCTTTTTGAATTTGCATCCGTCAAAGGATCGATATTAATATTGTATTGTATTTTAATGTCCATCTTCTCAAACAATTCAATCCATTTTTTTTCTTCCATTGGTTTTGAGAATGGTCTTTTTGTTTGTATGCCAATCTGTAATGGATCCACTTTCAATTCTTGCATCTTTTTAAACAGTTCATGTGTTTGTTTTTCAAGATGGGTTTCGATATCTTTTTTCATATTTTCTAATTCCTTTGGGTCAAATAATTGTTTCTCTCCCCGGTATTCCTCAATTCTAGTGTCCATATTCACGGTATAGGTCATTGTAGAATAGCTGCTATCGAAATCTACTATTACTTTAGATCTAACATGACCCAGTACAATTTCAAATTTTTGAATCGGTAAAACAACTAAGTAGTGATCGTTGTTTATCAGCTGGAAGATACGATCATCTAAAGATGAAATAGTTTCAACTAGCTTGTCATCTTTAAACAAGGCTGTACCTTCATAGTTGACCCCATCCTCTTCTATTTTGAATACAGGCAAAAAAGGATCTGAATAAGGAGTATAGAGCAAATTTTTAAATTGATGAAGATTAACGACAGTTAATTCTCCTTGGTTTTTTTCCTCATAATGCTTCAGCATACGGTAAAACGAGTAATCAAAGTTTTCATCTTTGTCCAATTGACTTTCCAAGTATTCATCAAAATTTCCTTTTACGATTACTAAATAGATTCTCGGAGAAATATCCGGATCAGTCAATAATACATTTATAATGGACATAATGCCGTCTCTTCCAAGTTCATCACTAATTACCAGCATCCGCATTTGTCCAGATTTCATTTCCTGGTAGAAGTTGAGGTTGTACTTCTGTACTCCCTCCTTTAATAAGCTGACTTCTTGCGACATAACAAACTTCTTTTCTTTACTTAGAGGAGGCAAAATTGTACTGACTTTTAATTTCCCTGTATCCCCCTTACTAATTGCCAAAAAGGTAACGGGAGAAATTTCTTCAATAAGGTTATTTTCGGTAAAAGGGGCACAGCCAGATAAACAAATAGTCATAAAAAGAAGTATTAATCTATTACATATCTTTTTATGTAGACGCACTTTTTTTAACTCCCCTTTTTTTCATTGCTAAAACAATAACAAGTGGAACAAGAAAATAGCTTATGCTTCCAGCTATAATTTGAAGATTAAGTAAAAAATTCTGCTTCTCCCAAGGCTTCCAAAATAATTCATTCACAAGAATCATTCCGATAAAAATAAGGAATACACTGAATAACAAACCTTTTCCACTGGTTGGCTTGCTCAATTTACCAAAAGCTATTCTAGATGCTCCATAAAACAATAGTAGAAATAGAGAAACTGCAAAAACTAGGTTAAATAATTCAAAGGAAAGCATGATCATATCAATTCGTTCAAACACTGGGTTTTGAAAATAACGGGACATATTAATAATTGGATATTGAGTTTTACTTAAATAATTGGAACCGAAAAAAAATAGGGATGCTATAAATAGGAATACATACTCTACAACGGTGAGAGCGTTTCCGTAAGACAAATAGCGAAAGGTTTTATTGTTTGTTTTAAGCCATGGTCCCAAAAATACCAGAAATTCCGGACCAGAATAGGAAGACAAAATTAAAAAAACGGCTTTCCAATTTTCTACTTTCCACTCCATTGGAATAAGTGGATACAAATCACTGAGTTGAGCTATTGGAGGGAAGACGAAAAAAACGAAAAATGTGAACATCCAAAATGTACAGAAAAAAGAAATCAACACAAAACGAATGGTATGTTCAACGCCCCTACCTGCGACATAAAAACATAACAACAAAATAAAAAAGACAAGAAAATTTGTATCTGTTGATGGAAGTATAAATGTTTGAACAATTTCGATGAATCCTAACGTTATGACGGAAAGTTTAAGTAGAATAAAGAACAACCCGATGAAAGAGAGAAAACGTACCAATTTTTTCCCAAACAATTGGACAAATCCATTATATCCATTGCTAGATAAACGGGTTAAAAGCCACTTCGATAAAAGAAGAAGGTTTAGTTGGGATAATATCCCGACAGCTATAAGCACCCAAATCATATATGGATTGATCAAGATATTTGGCATAATCAGAAAGAAGTATAGCATTTGGAGGCGATTTACCAACAACATGGCATAGAACCCATTATAGGTTTCATTCTTTTTAAATAATTGGTGGGTTTCCATCATCAAGTCATCTCCTAGTTTTATCTCTCTTCTGTTTTAGAGGTTTAAGATGCTCTGGACGCTCCAACATTTTGACTAATGGCCCTCGAATGAATAAGTCAATCCAATCCTTACCGAAAAAAGGGGAAACTGGTGAAAAATAGGGTTGCTTGATTGAAGACAAGCTATTAAGATGAGCCAAAATAGCAATGCTTCCTAGTGCAATCCCAATTATCCCAAGTAAAGAAGAAAAAACAAGAAGCATCAATTGAATTAATGAATTTGCTTTTGTCATAAGGTAGTTGGGAATAAGAAAGGAAGCTATCGTCGAGATCCCAACCATGACAATTAATACTTTGGTAGCGAATCCAGCCTCAACAGCTGCTTGACCAATCACAATACCACCAATAACCCCAAGTGTTTGACCAGTTTTTGTAGGCATTCTTAAACTTGCTTCTTTTATGATTTCAATAAAAATTAACATGATAAATGCTTCCCAAAAAGGAGTAAAAGGAAGCATGCTCCTTGATTCGACCAAGACCAGAAGTGTTTGCATAGGAATCATTTGATAGTGATGAGTTGTCAATGCCACATAGAAAGGAATCAATGTGATTGACAGAACAAAACTGGCATATCGGATGATGCGCAAAAAACTGGCAACTACCCATCGATTAATATAGTCCTCGGGTGATTGGAACAAATGGAAAAAAGTAATGGGTGCAACAAGAGCAAATGGTGTATTGTCTACCAGAAGGGTGATCTTTCCTAATCCCAGAGAATAAGCAACTACATCAGGCCGGTCAGTTTGCTGAAACTGAGGAAAAATACTGTTTTGATGTTCCTCCATGAATGCCGCAACTTGAGAGGAGTCAAAGAAGAGATCAAAATTAATTTCAGAAATCTTCTCTTTGACTGTTGAAACAAAATCTGGATTAGTCAGCCCCTCTATGTACATTAAAACAACACTTGTCTCACTCATAGAACCGACAGTAAACTTCTCTGCTTTCAGTTCATGTATGGGGAGTCGTCTTCGAATAAGCGTAATATTTTGTTCTACTTGTTCACTAAAGCTGTCCTTTGCTCCGAACAGAATGGTTTCTGTTTCGGAAGTTTCAATGGCACGTCCAATAGGATTTTTTAATGGCACAGCTAACCAAAGGTTTTGCGAAGAATCAAATAACAAAATGGAACCTGAAAACAACTGTTTTTTTGCCTCTATAAAATTAGGAATGTGAATAATGGAGGAATTCGTAATACAATCTTGAATAGACGGTTTGGAACATTTAGTTAAAGGTTTTATAATGCTTTCATTTAATTTTTCTTGGTCAATGAGAGTTCGTATGTAAACAAGATGAATTTTTCGAATAACGGAAATGTCAATTTCCACAAATTCTGCATCATCCATTTGAACGAGGCTTTTTTTCAGAGCTTCTATCGATAATTCTGATTCAGCTATTGATTGAGCAACAAACTTACTTTCAATTTGTTTTTTTTTCCAAAACATGTACATCCCACCCCTCTTATTGAGAAAAAACATTTCTAGTCGTACTTAAAAATTTCATATTCATACACATTGTTACCAATTTAATTTTAAAATATACAAAACACGTAGAGGTGCATAACGACCCAAGAGGAACAAAGGCAATCCATAATAGATAGGCCTTCTTCATCTTAAAGATTGTTATAATAAAGAAGTGTCAAAAGCTAACTGTAGCTTTGGATGCTCTTTTTTGTTCAAAACACGAATCTTACTAGCCAGGGAGTTAAAATTTAGAGATGAATAACAAAGATATAGCAGAGATTCGAAAACAATTTAAGTTGGATAACGATTTACTGAAAATAGTGGTGGAAGAAGAGAGTACTCCTACTTTGGATACTAAAGAGATTGAACGTGTGCTGAAGGCGAGCGGCGTAAAAGATATGAATACGGAAAAAGTGGAAAGGGCATTTCAGCAGGTGGTTGAAGACAAAACGTATGAAATGAAAGCAAGCCATATCGTTCCGAGTTACGCGTCCAAGTCCATTAAGATCAGCACAAAAGTAGCGAATGTTGCAATCAGCCCTCAAGACTTGAGATATGTCAAACAGGTCAATTAAAATGGCAAACGCTGTCTATTGATCAAGGTGGAAGAAGACTCGATGATTGAAGGATTTAAGCTGCTTCCGGAAGAGCTGTTGGAGTAAGAGAGATTGGGTGATCCTTCAGCCAGCTATCTAAAATGGACAGGGGAAAAAACCTCATTTAGCCCTGTTACGGTGAACCGTATCACAAATAGTGGTAAAGCAGAGAGTGGAAGTTGAATTAAGCAAAACCGTATTAGAACAAATTAAATAAATTAACAGCCCCTAAGGATTTTATATCAAGTCTGAAGGGGTTTTATATTTGTCTTAGAATAAGTTATAACAGGGGAATAAACGTTCTGTTTTTGTTAAACTATTCGATGGTTAACGGTATAATAGTACATAGAAGAACGTAGAAAAGGAAGGTAGAGCAATGTTAAATAACATAAAAACTTTGATCTATCAACCAGAGGGCAGGGATACATCAGTAGAAGTTAAAATAGCAGATGAAACAGTTTGGATGACACAGAAGGCAATTGCAACACTTTACCAAACCACTATGCAAAATATAACAATTCATTTATAAATATTAGTAGAATATTAGATTTACTTCAAGATACTAAGTATTATATAGTACAAAATAAAGAAGGAACTAGAAAAGTAAAAAGGAAAGTTTTACATTATAATCTAGATACTGTTTTTAATATCGCTATAAGAGGCCAATATTTTGAGGAGTTTAATAATCTTATTAATTTCGCGCAAACAAATGGAACGCAGATTTGGAGAAATATTAAAAAACTCTTTAGAAGGAATTGTTTATATTTATGATAAATATAGAGTGGACAATTACATCGTTGATTTCTATATACCACAATTAGAATTAGTGATTGAATATGATGAAAAACATCACAAAAAACAAATAAAGGACGATAATTAATCTTCTTGTTGTTGTCTTTAATAAGGATGGTGACAACAATGATGAATAAAAAAATAATTTCTGGAAAAGATAATCTAAGACAAAATATAAATTCTAAGAAAGAAGTTGAGAACAATGAAAGCAGTTACTTTTCAAGGTGTAAAAAATATGCAAGTCAAAGAAGTACCAAACCCAACAATTCAAAAGAATGATGATATTATTGTTCGCATTACTTCAAGTGCAATTTGTGGTTCTGACCTTCATATTTATCAAGGGGCAGTACCAGCTACAAAAGATTATGTATTAGGACATGAGCCGATGGGTATTGTTGAAGAAGTTGGTTCGGAAGTTACAAAGGTAAAAAAAGGTGATAGAGTAGTTCTTCCATTCAACATTTCATGTGGTCATTGTCATTACTGTCAAAATGAAATGGAGAGCCAATGTGATAATTCTAATCCTAATAAGGCTGTAGACACTGGGGGTTATTTTGGTTTCACTGAAAGATATGGTGGGTATCAAGGTGGTCAAGCGGAACTCCTTCGTGTACCATATGGTAATTTTATTCCTTTTGTTATCCCAGAATCAGTAGAATTAGATGATGAAAAATTGTTGTTTATGTCAGATGTATTACCTACCGCTTTATGGAGTGTCGAGAATGTAGGAGTTAAAAAGGGTGATACAGTTGTCGTTCTTGGTTGTGGACCTGTTGGTTTTATGGCACAAAAGTTTGCATGGTTGAAAGGTGCAAGTCGAGTGATTGCAGTTGACAATGTTCCTTATCGCTTAAATCATGCTAAAAAAATGAACAATGTGGAAGTAATTAACTTTGATGATTTTCCAACATTTGATGATGCTGGAAAATATATTCGTGAATTAACAAAAGGTGGAGCAGATTGTGTCATTGATTGTGTGGGAATGGATGGGAAGAAAACTCCTAAAGAAGCACAAGAACAACAAATGGGTTTAGTTGGGGGAACTACAAGCCCTATACAAATTGGTATGCAAGCTATTAAAAAATTCGGAAATTTACAATTAACAGGTGTATATGGTTCTGTTTACAATCAATTTCCTTTAGGTAATTTATGGGAAAGAAATATTCGTATAAGAATGGGGCAAGCACCTGTTGTTCATTATATGCCAATATTGTTTGATATGATTCAAAAGGGTGAATTTGACCCTACTGAAATTATCACGCATGTTGTACCGTTAGACCGAGCAAGTGAAATGTATAAAACCTTCTATGAACATGCAGATGATTGTATAAAAGTAGTTTTAAAACCATAATGAAAAATATAATTATTTTAATTCTTTACGCTTTAATGGTTTCAAGGATAATCCCGATAGTCCAAAAGGAATTGGCATACCAGTATCGACCTTAGTTACATATAAATAGGTATTTGTTATAAAAAAGGTGTTTTAATAATGCTAAAAAGCAGTGTGATTTCAGGTGTGAAATCCACTGCTTTTATGCATGTTTTTACATTTGCTTTTTCCTACGTGGGTACTTCAAAAGAGAATGGCTTAGTCTTAATTAGGTATCCCCTTTAAATAGATATTAAATTTCAATTTTAATTACATTTAAATGTTTGTCCCTCGTAACGTTACGATGAACCGTATCACAAATAGTGGTAAAGCAGAGAGTGGAAGTAGTGCTTGATAAAGAGTGGTTAGAAAAATTGCAATAAAATTAATGAAATAATTCAAAGTTTAATTTCAAAAGAGGGAATAACAATCAGATACAATCCCTCTTATATATTTCTTCAGAGTTATTCAATATGCTCAGACGACTCTAGTAATGCTTTGCTATAATTTACTCCAGCATTATAAACTTGTTTTGCACTAACAAAGAATATCCAAAACGATAAAAACAATACAGTTATAATGACTGATATAATTTCAAAAATAGGAACAGCAGAAATATTAAGTCCAACACCATAGTTTTTATAGATTGAAAATAATTGTATTGCTATTAATATTGAACATATTGTTAATCCGAAAGTTTTTAAACCAAGTAAATTTCTAGCCTGTCCATAAGAAACATTTTCATTAAAAATTAAAGAATATTTAGCCTTGTCTCTTGTTCTTTGTCTTAGGTAATCAATACAAGAATTAAATTTCTGGATTGCCTCTAAGGGGTCTTCTAGTTCTCTTTCTTTTGTTGGGATATCCACGTTTGTTAGTAACCTTAATTTTTGGTGATAACGATTTTTTGTTTCTTTATTTAATGTTTTATCGTTATTCCTTAAAATTATAGTAGCAGGAAGAGCCCCCCACATTAATAGATAGTTTATCTTGTACTTTTTTTCCTGAAGTTCTTGCAAGTATAGAAAGTGGAATTGATATGCCTAAACCAACAATTAGACTAATAATAGTTCCTTCGAGTGACCGGATTTCAGGGAACCAAAAATACAACCAAATGATAATTGGTGCGACCGTCAATAATGCAGATAGATATCTTGCCTTCCTTTCATAGGTATTAAGTAGAACCTCTAGATTCAATTTCTTTCTCCCCCTTATTATTTGTTATTTTTCAACATTTGGATTAAAGGAAAGGGGAGTTATGGCAGTCCAACCTGTCCTAGTCGGCATATTTTTGTGATGTCTAATTGTTGCACCTCTTCTGATAAAGGCATTCACTACGACTTTTTTTGGATGGTCTTCAGTCAGTTTTGATACCGAAACTAAGGTAGTAGTAGTCTGTTCGGTACCCTCAGATACTTTTTCACCAATAATTATATCAAGAACACTAGGTTGAAAGATAAAAGGGGGAATACGATGAAAAAAATCACTTGGTTACTGACAGTATTACTTACAACCATACTACTAACTAGCTGCAACCAACCTGCTAGTAGTGATGAAGCAAAGAATATTGATCGAGAGGAAACAAATCGATTAATAAGTGAAAAAGACACACAAATTAGTGAACTACAAAAAGAAAAAGAAGATTTACAAAACTCATTAGAAAATATTGAGTTAGATTTAAAATACACAAAGGAAGAAGCGGATTATTACAAACAATTACTTAACGACATAATAATAGATTTTAGAGATGAACAGGAAAATGAACTCTCTAGAGATTTATGGGAATATGAATTGAATGTTAATGGGATAGTAGTTTCGGATAATGGAGTTGTAAACACAAAAAATAATATTATTGAAATATCCATTGTACAAATGCAACCACCCTATCAGATTTTACCTAATAATGTGTTTTTAAATGGTAAAATCAGTGGTGATTATTATGATCATATCTCAGATTTTAGCCAAACTCCAAATGAAACTTATGAAACTTATGAAACTTATGAAACTTATGAAACTTATGGAACTGATGGAACCATTATAACTGGGATGCATTATAAATTTAATAACCTAAATGCTGGTTCAACTATTACATTCACCATTACGGATGAACTGAAAGAAAGGCTAAATTTAATGACTTCTCAAATTATCGTAACTAAGGTTGAATAACTACAAAACGTGATTCAATTAGATGCTATACATCAATTAGGAACTCCGCCTTATTAAAGTAAAACGGGGAGCGTTAGTTGAATAAAAGCAATAACAATTAGGCTGTCATTTTATGGAATCCTAATTTAATAGTAATAAATCAACATTTAACACTAACACAGCGTTGAGAATTGTAGTTTTGGTGGTGTCAGGAGAGCGAGGTGACACCGTCATTTTTAGGGATTGCAAATTCGGTGGTGTCAGGAGAGAAAGATGCCACCGTCATTTTTAGGAATTGCGAATTTGGTGGTGTCAGGAGAGCAAGATGGCACCTTCATTTTAAGGAATTGCGAATTTGATGGTATCAGGAAAGAGAGATGGCACCTTCATTTTAGGAAATAGCAGATTTGATGGTGTCAGGAGAGCGAGATGGCACCTTCATTTTAAGGAATAGCAGATTTGATGGTGCAAGGAGAGCAAGATGGCACCTTCATTTATAGGAATTACAGATTTGAGGGTATCAAACGTTAGGAATGATACCCTCTTTTATAAGAATTATCTTTTTGACGTCAGAATAATGGAACGCACCCTAGAAAAAGGGACAAATTGAAATGAATATCCATACATAGTCCGATATTGTCCCATTCTTTGCCTAAAGTTTACTCACATGCACCAACTCATCCTCTGGATCGATCCATAGATGATGATAATCTGGTAGGCCTAAGGAGTTAATTTCAAGCCCTTTTAGAAATGGTTGATAGCTCAACTTATTCGTTGCGTGATAAAGGAAATGAACGAGAACATTTTCTTTTAACATATCTTCAATTCTCTGTAAGTGAACCATTCTTCCCTCTGAAGTTTCCACCCTTTGAAATACCTCTAGTTCCAAATCTATATTTTTTTGAGTATCCTTATCTAGGAATTTTCTAAAAAAAGAGTTTTCACTTTTGTAAATGGTTAATAAGCTTAATTCAACATCCTGATCAAGTATGACTGATAATAGGAGGATGTCCCCATTTAAAATAGACTCATCCGTATCGTAATTAATAGGATGGAGATTAAGGGACAGACCAATCTTCCTCCCTTGTTTTTGTAACCATTCGGCACTTTCATATCCTTCATTTAGATTAAAATAATATAGATAAATAGTTTCCCCGTTATAACCACTTCTTAGTAAGTACTCCTTTGCTTTAGCAATAGACGATTTATTTATTTTGTAGAGTCTACTTACATCGGGCAAAAAACTAGTGGCAGCTAAACTTCTATTTCCTCCAAGTCCCTTTATCATTTCAACTGGATTCATGATTTCTTGAATAGCTAATTTAAAATATAGGTTGTGCTGATAACCTTCTTTATTTTGATTAAAGGCCAAAAATCTACTACCTAACAACTGATAATCTAATATAACTGGGTTTGAGTCTTTTTCCGTAGCATTCAAGGCAGTAAATTGATTTGGGTATGCATGCCCTCTTTTATTCATCCATATATCAAGTTGGTCAATTAGAGCTCTTTCACGAAAGTATTCTTCAAAGGCTTGGAGACATATAAAATTTTTATTGAATTCCTTTACTAGAAACGGACCTGTTCCAATTGGAATGTGGTTTTGTGAGTGGGATGGATGAATGATAGAACAGTGAAAGGATGATAAAATTCTTGGGAAAAATAAATTTTCCCTCTCTAAATGAAATGCGATGGTAAAATCATCAACAATGACTACCTCCCGGATATCTTTTAATAGTGGATATATGGCAGAGTGACTTCCTTCTATTAAAATTCGTTTCATTGTATATTGTACTTCTTTTGCAGTGACCATTTCCCCATTATGAAATCTAACACTTTTTCTTAAATAAAAAGTCCACTTTCTTCCATTGTGTTTCTTTTTCCAAGCATAAGCTATACATGGATTAGTTTGGTTTAATTCACTATTATATGAAACCAATGTGTTAAATATCTGATTTACCAAATGAGCCTCAGAATAAAAAATGGTTTCTAAAGGATCTAGTGAATGAACTTCTTGAGGAAGTATTATTCTTAGGATGCTCTTAGTTCCAAAATGCGAATGTTCAATACTAGGGCCGAGTTTTTCATAAAGAGACTGAAATAAAAACTTCTGATTTTCTTCAGAGAGGGTAGGGGAGTTTGCGAGGTCAACGATATCCCCTACCCTATTTTCGGCTGACATCTGGAATATGTACTCCTCCACTGTTTCGCTAAATGAGGAGTGGTAAACCAAGGTTGAGAGGTTTCCTCTTCCTCTCCCAGGCTTCCATGTAATTCTTTGTTCTTCACTCAATTTCTTAAGCAAATAGTTTGTGTTTCTAATAGAGCTACAGAAAGTTTCTGCAATTTCACTAATAGAAATGCTAATTTCTTCGTAGGGCTTTACGGCTTTGTGTCTAGCTCTTAACAAAATTAAATACTCCATTAATCTCAAATTGGTCCCTCCCATAAAAGGTGCAAATGTTACTTGTTGTTTTCACTTTTTATCATTTTATTTCAGGTTTAAAGTAAATACAACAGATAATTTCAGAAATATGGAGGCGAGGCCGATGCTTGAATTACTTAAAGATAAAATATATATCCGATATTGGTTGGCGGTAGTTGTTTCTTTTCTAGGTGATGCCATGACGCTAACTGCTGTTGTTTATTTTGTCGGAACCCATACAGACAATCCCCTAATGATTAGTTTCGTTTTTGTTGCTCAATTACTGCCAGTGGTCATCATTGGACCCTTTATTGGGCCTTTAATTGACAAATATTCAAGTCGATGGGTAATGGTATATTCAGATATATATAGATTTTTAATGGTATTCTTAATGGTATTTTTCTACGAGAATATCCCATTATTGTTATTACTAGTATTTTTACAAGGAATTGGAACAGCTTTTTTTGAGCCAGCTCGTATGTCTTCCATTCCAACTATTGTCGGTGACCATCGTATTCCTCAAGGAATTGCACTATTTCAGAGTACGATAGCTGTTATTAAGTTAGGTGGGCCTGTAGTCGCTGGGCTTCTATTAGCCTTTCAATCCCCGAAGAACATATTTTTTATTGATTCATTCACATATCTTATTTCGGGAGTTCTTATCTTTAGCTTATCTATTTTAAAGATAGATTCTAACAAGAACCAGCCTAGCTCAAATTCGTATCTGAAAAATCTGTTTGATGGAATAGTGGAGATGCTTAAGACCCCAATTTTATTCTTTATGATTTTATTTCTAGTCCCTGTCATGATGGCATTTGGAATGTTTATGACAAACTATAAGGCCGTTATGCTCCAAGTGTTTGAAGTATCAAAAATTGAATTTGGTGTGATGGAAGGAATCTTCGCATTTGGTACGGTGATTGGTGCTGTCCTAGGGTCAAAGCTGTTAAATAAAATGGCCCATTATCGTTTATTATATGTATCGATTGGTGTACTAGGTTTTTCTATTATATGTGTATATTTCATCACGGAAATAAGCTTTCTATCGAATTCGCTCCTATATCCATTAATATTGTGGAGTTTAGTGATTGGTCTTACAAATGCTTTAATGATGGTACCTACGAGTACGATCTTTCTTCAACATATTCCTGAGGAAATAAGGGGAAGAGGTACAGCCATTTTCTATTCGATATTTAATCTATTTTTGTTAATGGGTACCCTTATTGGTGGATATTTAGGGGGAATAAATATTGTTGCAACCTTGATTGTCGCAGGTTCCGTTTTAATGATTACTGCCCTTACTTATCCTTTATATAGAAATTCTACCTTGCTCGTAAAAGTAAGAGATACAATTAAACCAAAAGAAGTATCAAATTAAGTAGTCCTCCCTTAGTGAAAGCTAAGGGATTTTTGTTGTGCCCGGCATGGGCGATAACTTGGTGGTGTAAGTCCACTACAGGCTTGGCAGTAGGGAAATCTCTTCTCCTCTAATTATTTCATTTTTTTTGTAAATTTCATAGACTAAAAGAACTGTGTTATTTATCATAGAAGTGTATTAACTATTATTAGTGCAGCTTGATTCACTTTGATTAAATATGAGGCGGAAAACTTAGGGTTTTTCAAATCTCGGCATTGATTTACAAAAAAATACCCTTCAATATACTATGGGTGAAATGAGTGTTGAAAGTAAAGAGAGGCTCTTATTCATAAAGACTATCATATTTGCAGTTTAAGTCTTAATATGACTTTGATCGGACTGTTCTTATGAGAAAAAAATGGCCTAGTTCAAAGTGAGAAATAAAAAGATTACTTTACCCCATTATTAACGCTTGGAATAGAGCTGTAAAAAAGGTGCAAAATTAAAAACAATTTTTCACTTTTATTAGTGTTACAAAATAGTAAAATAAGGTCTATGTTAGGTAATAATGATTTCATTTCACACCACAGGGACTACTTCAGGAAAAAAAGTAGTATTTAACGCTACCGGAGCAAATATTATCTATAGAAACGGGGGAGATTATTATATTTCAAACATTTAACAAAAAAAATATGGTTTGCTCTACTCGTACTTCTTGCATCATTTCTTAGCATTCATGCTATCATTCGTTACTACGTACTCGACCCGGAACAATCTAATGCTATTTTAATTGAAATAGGTTTTGTAATGTATGAATTTAAAAATATTATTTGGAATTCAGCATTGTATATACATATTTTAACAGCTGCCGTACCATTAATAGTAGGGCCTTTCCTTTTTATAAATGAACTGCGCAATAAATACTTAAATACACATCGTGTTGTAGGTAAAATCTATGTCATTTGTATATTCATTAGTGGATTAATAGGGATTTACCTAACTTTATTTGCATTTGGAGGAATATTAGCTAAATTAGGCTTCTTTCTTCTAGACCTAGCATGGATTTATACAACATACAAGGCCTACTCATATATTCGAAATAAAAAACTTAAACTTCATGAAGAATGGATGATAAGAAGCTATGCGGTCACATTTGCTGCATTGACATTCCGTATATGGTCAGCAATCATTGGCTGTACATTTGATAACTTTACACTTGGTTATGTAATTGCCGTCTGGTTGTGTTGGACTGGAAATTTATTAGTGGTAGAAGTTTGGTTGAGAAAATCTAGAAGAATGACAGCCAACATTCAGTCCCCAGTTAATTTAAGGTGAAAATACTAATAGTGAGGATAATAGGATGGAGTTAATAAGAAACTTTGAGCATAATAAGAAATTAAGGGGCAGTTTTAATGAACTGGCTACTAATACCTTTGGTATAAGTTTTGAAGATTGGTACGAAAAAGGATTTTGGACAGAAAAATATTCACCTTTCTCCATCGTACAAAACGAAAAAATAATAGCAAACGTTTCTGCAAATAAGGTAGAGTTAATTATTAATAATGAAAAAAAGCGTGGGATTCAAATAGGTACGGTAATGACTCATCCTGATTTTCGAAAATTAGGACTATCTCGTAAGTTAATGGAAATAGTGCTTGAACATTATGAGAACCAATATGATTTTATGTACTTATTTGCTAATTCTACTGTGCTAGATTTCTATCCTAAGTTTGGTTTTAAGCGAGTACCGGAACATCAGTTTACAATGAATATACCGTCAAGAATAATTCCAGTCAGAAGAGTGACTAAACTGAATGGTACTGATTCTGAAGTGTTAAATAGAATTTTCCAATATAGTAGAGGTAGATTACCAGTATCTTTTATTTTTGGTTCAGAGAATTCACAGGAATTGCTTATGTTTTATTGTCTAAATGTCTTTAGTCAGGACATCTATTACATAGATGATTTAGATTTGTTTACAATTCATATGCACGATGGGGAAACTCTCCATCTTTTTGATGTAATTAGCCAAAAGGAAGTAACTATTTCTGATGTTATAAATAGAATTGCTAACGAAGATACGAAAAATGTAGTTTTTCATTATACTCCAGATTACGGGGATATTGTAATTAGTAAAAAGTTAATTGATACCGAGAACGATGTGCTGTTCATAAAAATAAAAAATAATTTAGATTTACCTGAATATTTCAAGCATCCCATTACAGTACAAGCTTAGTATTTATATATATTACTAGTAAAGAGAGGGATATAAAAATGAAGTATTTATTATATGGTTCATTAGGGTTAGTAGTAATTTTTATTGTTTTATATTTAGTAGGTTATTATTCTTTAGGAATTATTATAAATATAATGGAATGGTCAACAAAATATATTTTACCTTGGGTGGCTCTATATTGGTTTATTCAATTTGTAAAAGGTAAAAAAAGAATAAAATTTTCTATTAAGAAAACCAGCTAGTAGTTTGTAATCATTTTTCAATAAAGAACTTAAATATTATTGGAAGTTTTTGTTTTCTATTAAAACAATTGGTTTTATTTGTAAGAGTTTGGTGGCCTAAGCGTGATAGGTAAGATCGAGAGTTATGCATCCCACTATTCCTATTTTCTAATCATGTGGCTTACGACAACTGTATTGAAGAAGACTAGGAGCATCAATGGAAGGTAAACAAAATTCCTCTTAGTCTATAATAATTTGATGATTGACAATACTCGTTCATTAGAATATAAAGGAAGAAATTACTATTAAAAACACAAATTTGGTAATTCAGATACTAATGGAGGTTGTCTAAATGTTCAAATCCTTTGTTTTTAGACACCTTCCTTTTAATGGGGTGTAATTAACTTGTTTATGAATCTCGTATTACTGTTTATTTTGGAAGTATGTACTATTGTAGCAGTTAGCTATTGGGGCTTTGTTGTTGGTAAAGGAATAGTTTTTAAAATACTACTAGGTATTGGTGCACCCTTATTGATCATGATGATATGGGGGCTATTTGGTTCCCCAGCAGCACAAATACCCTTAACAGGGGGATATCGTATTTTACTTGAAGTAACTATTTTCGGGTGTGCGATTTTGGCACTATTAGCTGTAGGTAAACCGACATTAGCATTTGTCTTTGGGGCATTAGTCATAGTTAACAAAATCCTAATGTATGTATGGAAACAATAAGCCATGTAGTCATCAACAAATAAAGGGGATAGGTGAATGGAGAATGCGTTTCGAATCAAACTAGGTGGAGTTATGTCTATCATTGCAGGTTTCTCTCTTGCTACAGCTCACTCTATTAATCTACTGTTTTCAAATGGGGAAGGTATAGTAATAGGAAAAGCCATTGTATTTATTGCTCATCTTCTCATCGTTTTTGCGTTTTTTGGATTTCATGAATCACAAAGAGATAAAAATGGTATTTTCGGATCAATAGGTATGGTTTTAGGTGTAATTGGCACGATTATCGTAACGGCCATTGTGTTTGTCGAGATGGCTGGCGTTTCAAATGTTAAGATTGATGAAATATTTGCAGTTAGTACAAATCACTTTATTTACTCGTTTGGTCCACTGCTTTTTGTATTGGGGATGATCTTCGTTGGTATTTCAATGGTGAGAGCGAAACTATTTCCATCTGCAGTTGGACTATTACTTATTCTTGGAACGATTGTTTTTGCACTAGGGACGGTAGCAGGAAATTTAGAACCGCTCATCTCCACAACCGGGGCAATTATTACTGGACTCGGGTTTATATGGGGAGGACTCTTTCTTTTTAGGAGGAATTCTATGTGAACGATAAAAATCGAAGCTTAATGATTTTTTCTCCAATATTAGTTGTTGGTTTAGGATTTTTGACAGCAACCATTGCTGTGCGGTTAATCAATGAATGGGCATGGGTACCGCTAGCTATTATTTATTGGAGTACGATGGCATTTATAATCTATCGTCATAAAAGAACTACTTTTACAAGTTGGTTGCAAAAGCCAAAGGGCATAAAGGCTGGATTATTTTAGCCTTTTCCGTCACTCCTTCCTGCCTGCATTCATATTTGGATGGCATACATTAGATTCAGGATTAATCATCTCACTTTGGATACTTACTTTTCTTATTAATCCGCCTCTGGAGGAGGGCTTCTGACGTGGGGAGTGTTTTCCATTGCAAATCGGAGTCCTGTCACCTGGACTGCCGTATTTCTAATGGGTTTAGCATGGGGTACATATTTTTATAAGACAAAAAGTTTACGTTGGGTGATTGTTGCTCACATTTTAAACCTTTGTGTTCCAGTGTTTTTAAATAAATTTACGGGGATGTAGAGACTGTTCATTCATATGTTTTAGCTAGATGCAACCTCTATTGAGCTTACCCACTGCAAGTGAAACTTATTTTTCTTTCATTAAAATTAGGCTCATTTATTGGTAACGTTAATTTCCATTTCATCAGCTACTTGATACGGCCGATAACGCTGGGCGTTCTCATTAGCTACTGAAAAAGATATGCTATTCGAAAGGATTAGTAGTGAAGAAGCACTCATCGCTGATGTCGTTTATCTTGCGCTTCAATTAACACTATTATAGTCAACATTGTTCTTTACATAGCTGAAAATAAAATATGAGGTGGCTTTATGAAAATATTCCATAGCAAGGATTTTGTAATTACAGCACAAGGTATAAGCAGTGTAGAGAGCATTACAATAGGGGGGATAAAACAAAGCATCTTAATACAAGCGGATAATCCTGGTGCACCTGTTTTACTCTTTATTCATGGAGGCCCAAGCATGCCGGTGCCTGGTGTCTCCAATAGGGGACGTGATTATGCTTTAGTAATGACGACAAAGGAATTAGTCAAGCATTTTACAGTTGTTTTCTGGGATCAGCGTGGTACAGGTAAATCGTATGCAAAGCAAATTCAAAAAAATACGATGAACTTAAAGCAATTTATTCAAGATGGGTGTGAGGTTACCGATTATTTAAGGAACCGGTTTAGTCAAGAAAAAATCCACCTCATGGCACATTCGTGGGGGAGTGTGATTGGACTGTCGCTTGCCGCATCTTATCCAGAAAAATATTATTCATATACCGGGTTCTCACAAATTACGAACTGGGTTGAAAATGACAAGTTAAGTTACAAGTGGCTGATGGAAATATCGAAGGTGAAGAATCATCAAAAAGCGATAAAGGATTTGCTTGCCGTTGGGGAGCCACCTTATTTAGATGGATTTAAACAGTGGGCTGCAATTCGTAAATGGCAATTTAAATACAATTCGATGTTCCATGATGCAGGTGATAAAAAGTCAGCGACATTTTTTTCGGGACTTAAAATTATGTTGCAGTCACCGGATTACTCTCTTATCGACGTATACAATTCCCTTATACGCGGCTTTAAACTCTCGTATACGGAAGAATTGCTCAACGATATTAATACCTTCGACTTCTTTACAGAGGTTCCCTCATTACAAATACCTGTCATGTTTATTCATGGAAGTAAAGAAAAGCATGTTATGCCTGAACTAATTAAAAGATACTATGAGAATCTAGATGCTCCAGAAGGAAAAAGGTTATTATGGTCGGATAAATCTTCCCATGCCTTTCATTTGGATGATGCAAGGGAAAATGAGCAGAGGTTAATCCAATACCTGCTTTAATTTAAAAGGTTCTAACTATTTATTAGAGAAGCAAACCACTACAAAAGGTGAGGAGGAGAGAGAAGAGAATGGAATTTAAAGAGTTTCCGATTATTAACACGGATCGTTTTTTACTTCGACAAATGTCATTAGCTGATGCTCCAGGTGTCCTAGAGGTACTATCGGATAAAGATGTTACAAAAGATATGGGGATTCGCCCTTTAACAAGTGTAGAGGAAGCAGAAGGTGTAATTTCATTTATGAACAAACTATTTGATTTAAATCAAGCACTTAGGTGGGGGATTATTAAAAAAGATACGAATACTCTTATAGGAACGTGCGGATTCAATGGTTGGGAGGTCCAACGCGGGTCTAGGGGTGAGGTTGCTTATGATTTAGGAAAGCAATATTGGCGAAAAGGATACATGACTGAAATATTAACTCATGTCATCGGTTTTGGCTTTCATGAAATGAATTTGCATCGCATCGAGGCATTTACCAACATAGATGCAACACCGTCAAAAGAAATTTTACGTAAGTTTGGTTTTTATCAGGAAGGGGTTTTACGTGGCTACTCCTTGATTAATGGGGAGTATGCAGATCAATATTGTTATTCTCTTTTAAAAACCGAGTGGGATTTTCAGATGTACAAAAGAATTAGAGCTAATGATCGGATATAAGCACCGTCCACTTAAATACCATCAATCAAGGATATTCTATTTACATGTTAGACACATTACACCTGAAGAATAGGGAAGGATATAGTATTTGAATTAAAATTTTTCTTTAAATTTAGAAGGGCAGGATGGATTAGTTAACTCTGAAAAACTATATTGAAGAACACCATAAATAAGTAATGATAAGCGGGAGAGAATTATGAGTAACAACCAATTAATACACTTTGAAAAAATATATAATTTTCGTGACATCGGAGGGGTAAAAACAGAGCAAGGATCTACCTTAAGACAAGGTGTACTCTATCGCTCTGGTAAATTATCTAACATGACTCCATGTGATCTGGAAAGAATGAAGAAATATAAGATTAAAACAATCTTAGACCTTCGATCAGAAAAAGAATACAACAAGAATATGCCCTTATTACTGACTGCAGAAGAGATTAATTCTGTGAACATTCCTCTACTTCCCATAGAGACTCAAGATGCTAATTTCCGAAAGTTTCTTAGCTTTTTGTTTCGAAAGACAGGAGCAGACGATTTTAAAAACTTTACTAGGGAGTATTATCATAGTATTGCATTCTATCAAACTCCACAAATAAAAAAGGTATTTACCTTAATCTCTGATGATAAAAATTGGCCGGTGCTCATCCATTGTTCAGCTGGAAAGGATCGAACAGGGATTATTGCATCAATCATTCAGTCCTTAGTTGGGGTTCCATATCAAAGGGTATTGGAAGAATATCTCTTAACCAACGATTACTTCAAACATCGATTAGATAAATTTATAAAAGTTATGAGATGGATGACACTTTTCCAAGTGTCCTCAGAGCGTATAGAATTCATATTAAAGGCGCATCCCGAAGTGCTCGAGCAACTATATGCCAATATTAACGAGCGATATGGAACCGTTGAAACCTATCTTATGGAGGCTTGCCAACTAGAGGTAGAGATTTTGGATAGACTGAAGCAGAATCTAGTCCTTAAAAGTATAGAATAGAAATGAGTGATAACTGATGAATTCAAGAAATATTTTGAAACGATTGTAAAAAAAACGGCAAACTCTTCTGTTTTTTTTTGCCTAGTAGGGAACTCACTTAAATCATCATTCACTTTTAGATGCTTCAGTAATATCTGTCTTTATAACTGTTCTTACTGCGCAGTACAACGATACTGCGCAGTGAAAATCTGTAAAAAATGTACTTAAAGGTTATTTAGGGTAGATTGTCTCTATAAACAAAAGGTGTTATGTTTTTTTACACTACAAATGCTGAATTAAGCATGTACAAAAACGCTCGTTTAAAGATGTACATTTTTGATTTTCCCTGTATATTACAACTTTACATGGAGTGGCGGGTATGATAGCCTTGGTTGGCTTGCCAGCCCTTGTTACTGCTGGCTTTTTAGCGGCATAATCATGCCCGCAGAGGCTCCGTGTCAAGTTGTAATTATGCACTCACTTGTATAGAGAGCCGTATAACGGTCAAAAGTGTACATGCTTATATAAGCAAAAATGTACATTTTGATACAGACATTTACATTTACACAATTGATTTCTAAATTTTGTTGGAATTTTTTATGTAATTTCCTCAAGTATAGACAGAAAGTCGCTAATAACCCCAACATCCATATAACCATGATGGAAGTCAGATAATCCAAACAAATTCAATGTTTTTGCCTCTAGTTATCTGGTTATTGTTAGTAATTTCTAATTGGGAGTAATCTACAAGTTTTGCTATATGTATATGATCTCTTTCTGTGACTGTATTTGCTTTCGGTTTTAACATAAGTACTTCAGGTTGGTGTGGTATTTGAGAAAAACAAGAATCTACAGAATTATTATAAAAGGCTTCGAAATTTCCCTTTATTTCCGTACAAAATAGCTATCAAATAGTCCCCCTCAGTAAAATACCCTTAGTATCAATATATCCATAAAGTTAATTTAAATATTAAAGAAATAAATTTTTATATGAAGAATTAGCAGGTGAGCATCTATCTTTGTTTAATAGAAACGTTGTAAAGTAAAAAGGAGGTGAGAGCATTGCCAAAGTATTATCCAAATTTTAAAACCGGAGAAGTAGTGGAAGCAAAAAAATTATGGGGAAAGAATAAAATTGATTTGTATAAGGAAGGGTATCTAGTTAATTTCTTTAAATCTAATCAATATAATGGTCAAGAGTATTTCATATTAAGAAAAAAAGTGGGGGATTATTATCAATTTGAAAAGGTTAGCAGATATGGTACCACAAATAAATTACCTTTATTTCTAATTAAAGGTTGGACAATTGTTAAGGCTCCTGAAGGAGTTGAACTTAGAAGAGATTAAACTACCAACATGCATGTATTTTTAAGCCATCTAACAGGTCTTCACAACACAATAAAAAGCATACATATAAAACACAATATACACTCCTAAACCCTGTGTAATGAGGAAAGGGGAGTGATGTAATATGGCTACATCTAAAGAATTTAAAAACAAAGTTACACCACCAAATTGGAGTAATATTGATGGAGAAAACAATCAAGAAATAACAGTTTCTACTGAGGAACTAAATAAAAAAGTTGAAGAATATGAAAAAAAGGATTTAAAACAAGTCTCAATAAAAGACACAGAAAATCTCCCTATCTGGAAGAGTGTCTTATACGACGAAGACGGAAATGAATATATTGGACCGAAAGGATTTAAGGTAGAATACATAGATAATGAAGTTCGACTTGTTGGCCCATTTTTAAGGAAATCAGATAAAGGCTTTAGTTATATACATCGAGGTTTTTTGTCGGAATACCTCATAAAAAATGTTCCTGTCATCAATTCAACGGGAAAGTTATATTTTTTTGATAATGGGGTGTATAGACCAGCGAATGAGAATGAGGATAAGGGGATAGTAAAAGAGTTATTAACACCTGAATATGCTAAGTCCCAGGTTATAAATGATGTTGTTCAATTGTGGAAGATAGATAGTCGAATTAATAAGTTTCCGCACGAAATAAATAAGTATCCCTTTAAGTTAAATCTTCTAAATGGAACATTTGATTTACAAACTTGGGAGTTTACTAAAGGTCACTCAATAGATAACTATTCTACAATTCAAATACAAGCAAACTATGATCCGAACGCTAATGGAGAAAACTTCAATAAGTTTATTAATAGTGCAGTACCGGATAAAGAACTTCAAATGCTGCTGCAGGAAATGGTAGGGTATTGTTTAACTCCATTAACAGATTCCAAAAAGATGATTTTCATATTTGATGGACCGGGAGATGCAGGGAAAAGTACTTTTATCACAGCAACTCTAGAGAATCTCTTAACCGATAATGCTAAATCACACATTCCATTACAAGACTTGTCTGATAATGAGTACAAACAAGCAGAATTGTTTGGGAAGGTTGTCAATATATTTGCTGATCTACCCGCTAAAGGAATTAAAGATAATGGCTATTTAAAAGCGGCTACCGGGAATGATAGGATATCTGCACGAAGACCATATGGACAAGTATTTGAGTTTTATAATAAAGCAAAGTTTGTTTTCTCCACAAATGGTCTACCGGATAATTACAGTAAAGATACTAGTGATGCTTTTTACAACAGGTTAAGTATTATCCCTTTTAAGCATGTACCTGCAAAAAAAGACCCTCACCTGAAGGAAAAATTATACAAAGAGAAGGACGCTATCCTGCTTTGGATTCTAGACGGACTAAGAAGATTGATACATGAAAATAATTTTAAGTTTACAGAAAGTAGGGAATCTAGTGAACTAGTCCAAAGATACAGAGAAGAGAATAATGCTGTAATGAAATTCATGAATGAACATTGCGAATTTAATCCAGATGCTGAGACAGCGCGTATTAATCTGTTTACAGCATGGCAAAATTTCTGTGAACAAAATGGACACATTGCGGGAAGTCAAACAAAGTTTAATAAAAAAATTGAAAGTATATATGGTAATCTGGTTAAACGTAGCCAAATGAATAACAGTAGAAGGACTAAGTCTTGGAAGGGTTTAAAACTACTTGATTTTGATGAAATTTAAATTGCAGACGGGTATTAAACCCGTCTTTAATTTTGTAAAAATAGAACCCAAGTTGAACCAATCTTGAGCCAATAATGAACCAAGTGTTTGCAAGCGAGAAAAGGGTTGAGCCAAATGAACCAGTTTAATTATTAAAACAGTAGTATATGTGAGGTGTATACAAATAATCTCTTGTAGTTTTGTAATGCTTTTCAAAATGGTCATTTAGGTAAATAGTAGTTCAAACGGCTCAAGTATTGATACTAATAGAATCGCAAGGCTTAAAACTAGTTCAACAAAACATCCAAAAGTGGTTCAATGCTTCTTGTGATTCCTTCCAAAATAAAGGTAAGAACAAGTGTTTGTTTAAGTGTATAAGTAGAAAGATTACACTAAAGATACTTGGAGGGATTCTCTTGAAAAACAAGGATATACTTCGTAAGAAGGCTGATTATGAACTAATAACGTTTAACCATTTTCAGTACAATTTCTTCATTGCAAGATTTAAGAAATGCTTTTTATTGCCAGATGAAACTGAACCATTCTTCTATTTCATATATGTACTTAAAGAGGATTACAGAGTGGCAGGCAAAAAAAGGGAAAGACAAAAATTGAAAAGTATAATGTAATGTGTTTTAACCAAGATTTTAAAGATTTTAACCAAATGATTTTGCTGCTTTGTCCGATTTTGGAAGAGTATATACTAGAGCCAGATGTTCGATACAAATTAATCAAGTTAGCGCGAAAGTTACATCCATGTCAGTAGGGACTAGTCCCTGCTGTTTTTTTATTTTTAAACAAGGGTTGTTATAAGTTATGTCTAATAGAAAGGTATATGAAAATTCCGTTAAGGTCTGGTCAGTTTTTAACAATCAATTTAAAAATGAAAGGGGAGGATTTTGATGAATCAAAAAGTAGAAATTAGAAGAAATATAGTTGTTGAGAAGTTAGTGGAGTTAAACTTATTTCATGCAAGATACGGTTTGAAAGTAAAGGGTTACATATATAACGATAGGGATGAGGAGTTGGAAGGAGTACTTATAGAGGAGCGAAGAAGCCTAGGCGAAGAGCCGAATGTTTATCTCCTATCAGATATAGAATATACAAACATTTTGAATGGTTTCTATAATTATGATTTAAAAGAGGCGAAGAGGTTACTGTTACAAGATTGTACATTTTCACTTGCTAGAAACGATAAAACAGGTTTTTATCAGTTTACTTTTATTCGATCTATTAATGATATTTTTGTTTTTATGTGTTCGAAAGAAGAAAGAGATTATTTATTCAATTTTTTGATAGGTTAGTTTATAGTTGGCCCTGATATTATCTTTAAGACGCGCTATAATGTATGTAATTAGTAATTGGGGGTGACCTAAAATTGAAAGAGATTAATTCGAGAATAAGATATTTGGCATTTCTTATATTCTGGACGCTGCTAATTGGTGGAATTAGTTCTGTCATGTTGTATCCTATTAATCATTTCACATTAAAAATTGATATAGTTTTCTATTATTCCTTATTCATATTAGCATTTGTAAGCAGTGGAATATTTTATCACATATTTTATTCTGTAATTATTTTTGGAAGTGCCGAAAATCCTAGTGAGAAAAAGGAAAGATTTTGGGATACATTATCGATTGTTATATTTAGTATAATTGTATTAATCTTTGGCATAATCGTTTATTTATTATCAGGTATTCTGGCTTATGGTATTGTGACATTCTTTGTTTGTCTTAGTGGAGTATATACTTGGTGTTTGCCAATGCTTGACATAAAAAAATTGCTAAAAGAAAGAGAACAGAAATATAATAAAGTGTTTATTGATGAAAATGGTCATAAGCGTATGTGGTTTAAAGTTTAAAAAAGTATGTCTCCTAACAGTATTGTTGGAAGTAGACATACTTTTTTATTTATAATATGTCCCTTATTGCTTTGCTAATGGTGAAAAAAAAATTCAACCGAAAAAAATGCTACAGAGTAAAAATGAGCGATATTGATAAGGAAAAAAATGAAAAAAATAGGTCGTGCAAGAAATCGCTTAACATTTAATCATTTTGCAGATAAAAAAAATCAACTGACCGATTTTGGGGGAAATGAAGAAATAACAACAAATAATTAATTGAACGAGACGAAAAAAATAAATAACTAAAGTAGGGGTCCTACCAACAAAACGCGGAAAACATACGCTAAGCAAATTTCGACATGAAAAAAGCCGATTTTTCCTACGCTAAGGAATCATCGGCTTGATATTAAAAGATAGTTATCCTGCACAACAAGATAGTTTGGATACATCTTTGTCAAACGTTAGAGCAGCCAGCTTCAGTCCTTCTGCCATTGTCAAATATGGTGCAAGGGTTTCGCGAAGATCCTCTACGGTTAAACCGAATTTGACAGCTAATGTCGCTGCATAAATCACGTCTCCTGCGTTTTCTGCAACCACATGAGCCCCTAATATTTTTAACGTTTTCGCGTCCGCGACCAGTTTAAACACACCTGTTGTTTCCCGATTAACCAGTGCTCTTGGAACGGCATCTAACGGCAAAACGGATGTTTTCACTTCATATCCTTTCTCTTTCGCCTGTTGCTCCGTTAAACCAACCGTTGCAATTGCTGGAGCTGTAAATGTAACCCCCGGAACCACTTCTAAATTCAGCTTTTTGTTCAGTCCACCGATAGCATTTCCTGCCGCAACTCCACCTTGATAAGCTGCTACATATACAAATTGAGGACCAAGCGTGACATCTCCTGCTGCATAGATGCGTGAATTCGTTGTTTTTGAATACTCATCGATTACGATTTCACCACGGGGGCCTACTTCAACGCCTGCATCCTGTAAATTCAAGGTTGCCGTGTTTGGTGTTCTTCCTGTGGCAACCAGTAATTGATCTGCCTCAATGATTCGCTTCTTGCCATTTACCTCAACATGGACCTTTTTAATGTCTCCATCTTGTTCGATTCGTTCAAAAGATGCTCCCGTCACTAAGTTGACCCCTTGTTCTGTCAAGGCTTGCGTGATTGCTTCTGAAACCTCAGGATCGTATTCCTTTAACAAACGCGGGCTTCTTTGCATCAATGTGACTTCTGAGCCTAGATTATGGAAGAGTTGTCCCAATTCCATCCCGATATAGCCAGAACCGATGACCGTAAGACGCTTAGGAACCTTCTTTAATTCAAGCAGAGTTGTGCTTGTTAAATAATCGACTTCATCCAGTCCAGGAATGTTTGGCACTGCTGGTGAAGCACCTGTCGCGATTAAGAATCGTTTGGCTGACAACTGAATGCTATTGACTTCAACGGTTTTTTCATCTACGAATTTCGCTTCGCCTTTGATTAATTCAAAGCCGTAGTCATCAATCAAATCCACATATTTTGAGTTTCGAAGATCCGTCACCAGTTCATTTTTCTGCTTGATCAATGGTGCCAAATCAACGTCACCAGCTGACGTGTGCAATCCGATGAATGGATTATTTTTTGCCAGATGATTGATTTCGCCAGCCCGAAGCAAAGTCTTTGAAGGAACACAGCCGATGTTCACGCATGTTCCACCAACCGTACCACGTTCAATGATTGCCACTTTTGCTCCGTATTTCACGGCTTCGATGGCAGATGAAAAGGCAGCCCCACCAGAACCGATGATGATGTAGTCATAATCACCTTCATCACCTAACTGCATCATTTCTTGCGATTGTACTTCTTCTGCTTCGCCTGGTTGATATTTCGCTTCAGCAATCGCTTTTTTCGCTGTTTCAACCTCTAAGCCATTTGGTAGCTCAAATACAGCTTCGCCACGGCGAAAATCTACTTCAATCCCTCTTGCACCCATGTTTTCAAGAGCAACAGCTACATGCTCTTCACAACCCGTACAAGTCATTCCTTGAACGTTCACTCGATATTTTTTCATGTTAACTCCCTCCTTTTATTCGACTCCAAGCCCGAAATCCGAAACTGCCGTCTTAATTGCCTGTAAATCCGTTTTCTTATCATTAAAGGAAACCGTTACTTCGCCCTTGCTTCCACTGACTTTAATGGCTGTTTTGCTAACGCCATCTATCTCTTCCAGGACGCTTTCTACAACAGACGGCGGACAACAATCCATCCCCAAAACCGTGAATGTCCCTGTTTTAGTTGTTTCAATGGTAGCTTTTACTTCCTTCTTAGCATCTATAGTATTTTGTGCTTCTTTTTCGTTGCTACACGCACTAACCACTAACAGAAGGGATAATAGCATCATAATCCTAATTATTTTTACGCTCATATAAAGCACCTCATTTTTTATAGTCCACCTTCAACTAGAAATAAAAAAAGAAACATGCAGAAAACGAAAAACGTCGTGATCCATAAGCCGATGATAGAACTCTTCCTTTTGCCTTTTCTCCCGTAAACCATGTAAAAGGAGTATGCAAGAAGGATGATGGTAACGATGCTGAACAATAACCGATACTTCAATGAGTAGAAGGCGATTGCTCCTGCAAATCCAGTTAATCCAAGAGGAATAAAAATCAGTGGACCCAAGCAGCATGCAGCCATACCAAAAGCTGAAAATATAGTGGCTAACTGTGACACTTTTTCCTTCATGATTTAAACCTCTTCATACTGCAACAATCATGCGTTGTTGTTTCTTTCGTTGTTTCATTTTTAATTTCTGGGTTCAGTTTTCTCCATCCTTTGAAAAGGGTGAAAACAAATAACAGACCCATCACGATGAAAATAACATCTTTAAATTCCGTGAAGTATGAGCCCAGTGCCGTTCCCGCAAACAACGGAAGCAGTAAAAACAAATGGCACGGACATGTGATTAGTGCGACAAGAAACCAACCTGAACTTTTTATTGTGTTTTTCATCCTGTTTCACCTCTTATTTCTTCATCAGTGTTTCAATAATGGGACATTCGTAAATATCTTTGTTTTCGGGACATCTTTCTTTAAGATCCATCAGCATTTGTTCAATTCTTTTGAGATCTTCAATTTTACGCTGGATGTCCTCTATCTTAAGAACGGTGAAATCATACATATCACGGCACTTTGCTTCATCGCGATCAACGACTCCTAGCAACTTATCAATTTCATTTAGCGTAAAGCCTAGTTCCTGCATCCTCTTTATGAAATTCAATCGATCGACCGTTTGTTGTGAATACATTCGGTATCCCTTTTCGGTACGATTAGGCTCTGGAATTAACCCTAAACGTTCATAATATCGAATGGTCTCTTTATTAACGCCGCACTTTTCAGCCAGTTCTCCAATACGAAATTGCATTTATCTCACCTCATATAAAGTATAAACCCTGTACCATAGTACATAGTCAATATATATATTACTCCCTTCAATTAAATGATTCCAATGCCGAAAACGACCGTTTTTGGTTAAAAACAGAGAACTTCTCTAAAACCTCAAAAACTACTTAAAATGCATAACCAAAAATATGACCAAAATCTAAATACCAATATATCTATTACAAACCCCTTTTTGGTATAGTTAGGACATTAAAAAAGGGGGAATTCTTGTTGAAATTTGGATATGCACGTGTCAGTACACAAGATCAGTCATTATCGTTACAACTCGATGCATTGACTCACTACGGAGTGGACCAGACTTTTGAAGAAAAGGAGTCAGGCAAGAGAAAAAACCGTCCGCAGCTTGACGAGCTTCTTAAAGTTTTGCGTAAAGGCGACACGGTAGTTGTCTATAAATTAGACCGTATCAGTCGTAGTACCAAACATTTAATTGAGCTTATGGAACATTTTGAATCAAAGGGTATTCATTTTGTCTCCATACAAGACAAGATTGACACGACAACTGCTATGGGACGATTCTTTTTTAGAATGTTGGCCAGCATAGCAGAATTAGAACGAGATATTATTAGTGAACGAACGAAAGATGGATTGACGGCTGCTAGAGCTAGAGGAAGAAACGGAGGCAGACCGAAGGTTGATTTAAAGAAAATAGAACTTGCTATAAAAATGTACGAAAGCAAAGATTACTCTTTATCTCAAATTAAGACGGCAACAGGGATTGGAGCGACAACCTTATATCGTTATCTAGAAAAGAAAAAGATATCTAGCAAGGAGTTGTAGCATGAGAGGGAAAGAATTACTAACAGAAGATCAAAGAACGGAATTTGTACGAATTCCAGCTGATATGAGCGAAAGTGAACTAGAAACTTATTATACTTTTTCACAATATGACCTTGAAATTATTAAACGACACAGAAGAGATCATAATCGTTTAGGCTTTGCTGTTCAATTATGTGTTCTACGCTACCCAGGATGGTCCCTTTCAGATGTTGGACCTATACCAGATTACATAATCCAATACATAGCTGGACAAATAAATGTTAATCCTAATTCATTTTCTTTATATGCCCAACGAGAGCCAACTAAACATGAGCATATGGAAGAAATCCGTCAAGTTTATGGTTATCAAAATTTTTCCCTAGGGAACTACCGCAAGGTAGCTCAGTTTCTGTTGAATCATGCCCTTCAAAATGGAAATTCAATGTATCTTCTTCGTACAGCACAAGAAGAACTACGGAATCAGAAAATTATTCTCCCTGGTATGACTACTATAGAAAGACTTGTTTGGGAAACTCGTCAACGAGCAGAGGAAAGAATTTTTAAATCATTAACTTGTACTCTATCTAAATGGCAAAAACAAAAGTTAGATAAACTTATAGATCCATTTGTAGACAATAGAAAAACCCCCTTAGCATGGCTTAGAGAACTTCCCGGACACTCTTCACCTGAAGCCTTTTTAAAAGTAATAAAGCGCTTAGAATATATTCGAGATTTAAAATTAGAAATAAATTCAGAACATATCCATCCCAATCGTTTACTTCAATTATCTCGTATTGGAGCAAGGTATGAACCACACTCATTTCGAAGGTTTAAAGAAAAAAAGAAATATGCAATTCTCGTGGCATATCTTGTGACTCATAGTCAGGATTTAATTGACCAAGCAATTGAAATTCATGATCGACAAATGATGATCTTGCAATCAAAAGGACGTAAAACACAAGAAGAAATGCAAAAAGAAAATGGAAAAGCAGTGAATGAAAAAGTCGTACATTTTGCAGATATTGGTTCAGCACTTATCCAAGCACGAAATGAAGGGCTTGATCCATTTAATGCTATTGAAAAGATTATGCCGTGGGATAAAATTGTTTCTTCCGTCGAAGAAGCTCAAAAATTAGCCCGACCGATGGATTACGATTATCTAGATTTGTTAGAAAATCGTTTTTCTTATCTAAGAAAATATACTCCTACTTTTCTTAAGTCTTTTGAATTTCGTTCTACACAAGGTACAGAGCCACTATTGCAAGCCTTAAAGACGCTAAATGAAATGAATGAATCTGGTAAAAGAAAAATTCCAAATGATGCCCCGGTAGATTTTATTCCTAAACGTTGGAAGAAGCATGTTTATGGTGATGATGGAATAATTAACCGACACTATTACGAGATGGCTGCACTAACAGAGTTGAAAAATCATATTCGTTCAGGCGACATATCCGTAGTCGGTAGTAGACTTCATAAAGATTTTGA
Source organism: Niallia sp. FSL W8-0635 (assembly GCF_038007965.1). Classification (GTDB taxonomy): domain Bacteria; phylum Bacillota; class Bacilli; order Bacillales; family Cytobacillaceae; genus Niallia. The sequence goes on from NZ_JBBOYD010000002.1 coordinate 264,391, forward strand.
AGAGTATCTTGTTCCTAAAGAAGATTGGACAACAACTCGTCTTACGGATACTAAACTAGCCGTTCGTTCATCGGCAGATGAATATCTTGAGGAAAGAAGAAAGTCACTAGCTCAACGCCTTACATGGGTTTCAAATAATCTTGATTCTTTAGAAGGAGTAACTATCGAAAAGGCTAAGATCCGATTGGACCGTTTGGAGAAGAATACACCCGAAGAAGCGAGAGCTTTTAGCCTGTCTTTATATAATATGTTGCCAAGAATAAAGCTCACTGATCTTTTAATGGAGGTAGCACACTGGACAGGATTTGACGAAATGTTGATACATGCCTCAACCAATCGCCCGCCAAAGGGAGAGGAAAAAGTTGTTCTCATGGCTGCTCTCATGGCGATGGGAACTAACATAGGACTTACTAAAATGGCAGAAGCGACACCAGGAGTTACTTATCATCAAATGGCTAATGCAGCACAATGGCGTTTATTTGATGATGCTATAAGTCGTGCACAAGCGACATTAGTAAATTTTCAACATAAGCTTAAACTAGCTTCCTATTGGGGAGATGGAAGTACCTCTTCTTCTGATGGAATGCGCGTACAGGTTGGTGTTTCATCGTTACATGCCGATGCCAATCCACACTATGGGTCTGGAAAAGGGGCAACCATTTATCGATTTACCAGTGATCAATTTTCAAGTTTTTATACGAAAGTCATTAATACTAATGCTCGTGATGCTGTCCACGTTATTGATGGATTACTTCATCATGAGACAGATTTAAATATTGAAGAGCATTTTACAGATACAGCTGGCTACGCCGACTCAGTATTTGGATTGAGTCATTTACTAGGATTTCGTTTTGCACCAAGGCTACGTGATTTAGCTGACTCTAAGCTATTCACGATCCAAACGCCAAGTGAATTCCATAAATTAGAAAATATACTCCGTGGTCGTATTAATACAAAAATTATTCAAGAGAATTTCGATGACGTATTACGTGTAGCTCATTCTATTCGAGAAGGAAAAGTGTCCGGTTCACTTATGATGGGGAAATTAGGGTCGTATGCGAGACAAAATAAACTTGCAACTACTTTGCGAGAAATGGGGAGAATCGAAAAGACCATTTTTATTTTGGATTACATATCTAACGAAACACTACGCCGTCGAATTCAACGGGGACTAAATAAAGGAGAAGCGATGAATGGGTTAGCGAGAGCCTTATTCTTTGGAAAACGAGGTGAGTTGCGGGAACGAGGAATACAAGACCAGCTACAACGTGCAAGTGCTTTAAACATTCTAATTAATGCCATTAGTGTATGGAATACCGTTTATCTTACAGAAGCAACAAAACTATTGAAGGAAAAAGGGAATTTGAGAGAAGACTTACTTAAACATATTTCTCCATTAGGATGGGAACACATTAATTTTCTTGGTGAATACAACTTTGATGCAAGAAAAGTAACAAGTCTACATTCCCTACGCCCTCTTCTTCAATAATATTAAAGGCCGATGATTCCTTAGCGTAGGAAAAATCGGCCTTTTTACCTCGGAATTTCTCTTAGCGTATGTTTTCCGCGTTTTGTTGGTAGGACCCCAAGTAAAACTTATTATAGAAGGTTTTAGAAAAGAAACAAACAAGATGAACTATATAATTCAAAAAAGGAGTGTGCTTACAAATGAAAAATTGGGTTGATCTTCAGCAAGATATTTTAGAAGCTAAAGAACTATTTGGAGAATTTATCAGTTGGTTAGAAATTGCTTTCCGCTGGTCATTCTTTTCTGTGATTATTTTATTGATTGGCTGTGTAATTATCAAATGGCTTCTTCAAAAGAATAAGATGGTTGGAGAAATCACGTTTGGTATGTTAATTGGTTTTTGCTCAATGTGGATATTTGGTAGTTTTGTTATTTCATTTTTTGCATATACAAACTGAAGCTGTGCTTCAGTTTGTATATGGACATTATTTTTTCTATAGCAATTTCGTAGAATATTTGCATAGAATAGGTATTCCATGCAATTAGTTAACAAAATAACAGTAAAAAGGAAATGAATTATGGCAAATAACAGTAAAAAAATATTGCATAGAATTATTTATGCCAAAAAATCTGGAGGAGAGAATATGATTAACCAATTTGTAGAAGAAGCACTGAGAGGAAAATCAGAACAGACAATTAAGACTTATGTTCACTCAATTAAGCAATTTAGTGATTGGTTGGAAGGGGCTGGAGCAGATTTATCAAATTACGCGAGAAGCGACGTTCAACAATACATTGATTATTTAGTGAGTAGACGCAAGAGCCCAGCAACAGTAAATAAAATTTGGAATGCGATTAAGAAGTATAGCAAATGGTCTCAACAAGTGAATACAATAGAAGATATTTCGGTTGTTAAACCTACTAACTATAAAAATGAGGCCCCTAAAGCACTAGACAGGTTAGAATTGAATAGGTTGATACGAGAAATTGATAGAACTGAGAATAAAAGAGATATGGCTATTCTACAAGTATTGTTAAATACAGGTTTACGGCTTTCTGAATTGGTTGCCTTAGATATATCAGATATCGAAGTAAGTGAGAGAAAAGGTCAGGTTACTGTAATTAAAGGAAAAGGAAACAAACAGAGAACAGTTCCACTTAATAAAGAAGCACGAAGAGCATTAGTTAAATATCTTGAAGAAAGGTCTGACAATGAAGAAGCACTATTTCTATCAAATAGAGGTAAAAGAATAAGTGTTAGAACAGTGCAATATTTAATAGAAAAGCAGGGTTTCAATGTTCATGCTTTAAGACATACTTTTATAACAGGATTAGTTCGAAGTGGACAGGATATCAGCGTAATCCAATCTTTAAGTGGACATTCAAGCGCTGACATGATACTTAGATATTCTGCTCCTACTCCTGAGGACAAACAGATTGCAGTAGAAGAAATTTGGACTAGGTGACCTTTACTAGTTTTATTAATCATTAATATTTGAGATCAATTATTATAATGGCTAATAAAATTACTATAATACTTTGCCATAAATAAAGGGTTATGCTATTTCATATAGAAGTGTAGGTATATCAGGACAATTATTCCCCTTTAAAATCCTGAATGTGTTCCTCTCCAAGGTGTAACTTAGACAAATTTCTTTTGCTAGCCCTTTCTAGGACATAAAATGGTCAAACAGTAATTTTTGCTGTTTGACCATTTTTATTAAATATCAAAATGTGACAATTTTGTGAAAGGTTATCTATGAACGAACAATAATATCATTTCATAGATAAAAAGGCAGGGTTATGCAGATAATGCATTTTTAATCTAACTTGTATATTATTTTAATATAATTAAATATTTATCTACGATTTTGCCGCCAATTCAAATCATAGAGAAGTGGGTTTACAAGCGTATCAAGGGTCTTTTATAATCAAAATCAAGTTAGAAAATTATCTATTAACAATTTTTTTGCAAGGGGATTTGTTATATGAGAAAAATTTAGGGATTTAAAAAGGGGGAAGTTTTAATGGGAAAACCAACAATTTATATGAATTTTGATGATCAAAATTCAAAAACGCTTCTAGGTATAACAATTAAGGCAACTAAGATGTTACAACATATGGGAGATCAATGAGATAAAACAGTTGAATTATATAATAATGTTGCTAGCGCGGTAGAAAACATTATTATAAGTGAGGGAGAAATATATGAAGGTGGACTCGATATTATAGAAGAGTATGTAACCATCAGTAATAGGAGACGATAGCCCAAATAAATTCGTCACAGATATCTTATGACATACCGATTTGGTCTTTTGATAAAGGTGCTATACTACCTAAAAGTAAGGTAATTGCACTTTAAAGGAGGTGGTTAATAAAAGTAAAACATGATTGCTACTAACCGTTACTTATTGTTGCGTCATTGGCGTGGGCAACTCTAAGCAAAACTATTATTTGGTGTTATATAGGTGATTCTATTTATGGTAATTATATATTACCACGGAATCTCCTTAATGAAAAGGGGGAATTTTAGTGAAAAAAATAGCAGTAGGTTACTTTATGGTTAATTTAAATGAATCAAACTGGCAAGTTATAAGTGATATGTACAAAGCGCTTTACGAATATTGCAATAATAAGAACTACTCGTTACATGCTGTGTATCACGATATTAGTGAAGAATTAACTGAATATCAATTACTCAACGCTGCATATAGACCAACTTTCAAGGATTTTAAAAGAAGAGTATCAGAAGACAGAAGGATTGACCATGTTCTATTACCAGTACTTTCAGAGAGTTATTATGATGATGGATATGATGATTTATTGGAAGTTCCTCACTTTGGAAAAATCTCAATGTTTTATGTAAATAGTCCAGAGATTCCTGAGGAAGCATACGAATTTGATGGAATACCTTTCTAAGAGATTCAAGATGGATTTTGAATAAAAATATAGATTTAAAAAAGGAGGAGTTTTTATGTTGGAACAGTTAAAAACAGCAGTAGGATATGTAAGGTTTGCTTCATTAGAAGATGGAGGTTTGCAACGAAGTAATGCAATTGTAAATTATTGCACCAATAAAGGAATTCTAGTCGAAAAGATTCTTGATGATCGAGAAAGTGGATATTCTCCATTAGTAACGCGTAATGGTGGTTGTAAACTAATCGATTACGTCGATAGTGGAGAAATTGACTATATCATACTCTCATATTTGCATGAATTGAGTAGAGACAATGAAGAACTTTATCATTTCTTAAAATTATTGAAGGAAAAAGGGATTGAGTTGATTGTACTTTCATCAATAAATATTGAAAGAAGTTATTTTGAAAACCTTTTTAAAGATTTCGCAGATAGAGATTTTCAACTACCTAGACTAGAAAGAGGTTATTTATATGAATAACGATAAATTTCATGTTGGAGTAATTAATTCAAGTTTCGGGATTCAAATAGCGGGTGCTGATGTTTGCTTTAAAGAAGGTGAGGTAGTTTATATCCTTGCTGAAATTTATGATAAAGAAAATCCAGAATGCATTATGTGGTATGTAGTATTAAAACCTTTAAGTAAGGATTCATTAAGGATTAACTCAGAATTTGTCGATTTAATGTTCCTAGAGAATGTTCCTCGATTTCCACATTAGAATGAACTATGGCTTCACATACAAGTATAAGAAAAGTCCTGCGGTAATATGTCAAGTACCAAAATCTAAGGAATTGGAAATTGTAAGCCAACCAATACCTAAAAAAGACAATACTTAAGAAACCCAGTAAGATATTAAACCATTTACTGGAAAATATTGAAGGATTTAGGATGTTTTATCCTTTAGTTATTCACCTTCCTTCTTGGCGTGTAGACTTGATCGTTGCGTAGCAGCGCATCGACCAACCGCACAAGTTTTCTTGCCGTTAAGACGAGTGCTCTTTTGTGTTGATGCTTAGGAACCTCACGATATTTTTTCAGGTAGTATGCCCGAAATTCAGGTTCATTTCGTTGAACCGAGTTGGCAGCTTCAACAAGGTAATAACGAAGAAATCTATTTCCTGAACGTATCATTTTGGTTTCCTCAGCTTGGAACTTTCCTGATTGATTCTTGGACCATGTAAGTCCACTATATTTGGCAATGGAAGCTTGGTTATCAAAGCGATCAATTTGTCCAATTTCGGCTAAAATACCAGCGGTATAGACTGGGCCTATTCCTGGAATCGTCTGTAAGGTATTAGGGATACCTTCTAGAAGCTTTTGGATGGCTTTGTCAAGTTCTTTAATCTGTTTAGTTATACTACGGATGGACTCTATTGAAGTCCCTAATAATAGGTCGATAGAATCTTCCACACACTTTGATAATCGGTAGGAAGATCTCGCAGCCTTTTGAATGGATTTCGCCACACACTCGGCGTCAGTAAAGCGATTTTTGCCCTTATCTTGAAGATAATTCGCAAGTTCTTGAAGATCCATTGAGCTAATTTCATCTAAGCTATATTGTTCAAGAAATAGCTCTAACATGGCATTTCCAAAAACCGAACTATCCACTTCAGTCGTAAAGGAACTACACTTATAAAATAAGTGTTGCAGAAAATATTGCTTTTCTCGCGTTAGGTTGTGAACGAGATGATATCTCATTCTTGTCAACCTTTGAAGAGCAATAAATTGTTCCTGCATCACCGCCGTTAGTGGAAGACGTCCAAACCGTAAGCGATCTGCAATAATCCAAGCATCGACTTGGTCTGTTTTATCCAGGTCAACATATGACTCTTTAAATTTTTTAATTAGTTTTGGATTAATAGTAAAGACTGTTGTTTTAAATTCTTTAAGAGATTCATCCTCGTGAAAAAACATAGCAGGATGCCAACTATAGACTGAAGTGGCCTCCATCCCGATTTGAATCTCGGAAATTGAGTTACTTTGGGCTATCTTGACAATCTGATCTTTCAGATAAGATGCCCCAGTCAAATTGTTGTCAACAGTGAGAGCAGTTAATGCTTCTCCTTCAAAATTCATGACACAAGCTTTCATATCTTGAGAGCTAACGTCTATTCCAACAAATAATTTCATGGTGGCTAACCTCCTTTCAATCTAGGATCAAGGGAAGGACTCTTCGGGATATCCCCAGTGTACTTGTCGGTCAATCACCCTCGCGTATTAGAACTCACTTTGGTCCATGAGCTGCCTGGAAGCTGCAACTTCCAGCATGGGCTGCCAAAGGGAACAGCCTGCGGGTTAGAAGTTCGAACAAGGACTGGGGAGACAGACTTTTGTAGTAGTCAAAGCTACAGGAGATGATAGAAATCCCCCAAATGATCCTAAGACCATTATCTAGGGACATCACGAAAAGTCCACCCTTTGGAAAACTTTTTCAGATAGTGGGGGGCTAGCCCCCCACTATCTGAACTAACATCTATAGAATTATCAAAGAACAATATTTTAATTGGAAATTACCTCGAAAGAGGACTATAAACTTACTATACGAGGAGATGGTTTAATGAAAAAAATAATCAATAAAAAAATTTATAATACAGAAACAGCGACACTAATTGCTGAGTATAGTAATGGGCTTACAAGAGGTGACTTTAATCATATCTATGAAGATCTATATGTAACTAAAATAGGACAGTTCTTTTTACATGTAGAGGGTGGACCACTTACTTGCTACAGTGAAACAGATGGTAGAAATACTTGGGGAATAGAAACTATTATTCTTCTAAATTCACTTCAAACATACAACTGGCTAGAAAAACGTTCAGAATACGAATTAATAGACAAATATTTTCCCGATATGGTTTCTGAGGGGTAAGGTTAATTAGTTTCTATAAGCAACTATAATCAATTTCAATATTAACAGTAGGAGGGTGTCTCTATAATATTTACTTCACACTATAACCCTTCCTGAAAAAGGGAGGAATCTATAATGGACAAGAAAACAACAAAAGAATTGAAAAGTGATAAGGAAAAGTTTCATATTCCTAGTGAAGAAGAATTGAAAAAAAGAGAACTAGTATCAGTTCTTGCGGAACTTATTTTAAATTATTCATTATCTAAAAAAGAAGTAAAGTAACGACGCTATAATTCAATGTGAACATGGGCAAGCTGCTGCTTGCCCAAATCTTAAAGGGGGATATCATAAGTGAAAAATTCAAAAAAGAAACCTGTAATTTATATGAGGATTGGATATGAAGAAAAATAGAAAAAAACAAATCCCGTTGAAATTATGAAAAAGATACGATGTCAAGTTATTAAATCTTATGGTAACGATACTATGAATAATTTTGTAAGTAAAAGTGATTTGAATGAGGGGAGAGATATATATGGAAAACAATAAAAAATTAAGAGTTGTGATTTACAAAAGGGTGAGTACTGAGGAGCAAAAAAGAACAGGTTTTTCATTGGAAGGGCAAGAAGATGAGTTAAGGGCATATGCCGAAAGGAAAGGGTATAAAATAGTAGGTGTGTACACTGATGGTGGCTATTCAGGTAAAAATTTCAACAGACCTGAAATTCAAAGGTTATTTTCTGATATGAGAAATGGTGATTTTGATGCGATTTTAGTATGGAAAGTGGACCGGATCTCAAGGAAGAACAGGGATGTTTTAGATTTAATTGATAATGAACTCCATCCAAGAAATATGAAACTATTAGTATCTACTTGTGATATAGATAGTAGTAATGCCAACGGTTATATGTTTATTTCTATGCTAGGTACTTTTGCTGAGTATGAAAGGTCACTAATTATAGAGCGTGTGTCAAGTGGCATGGAAAAACGTGCAAAATCAGGTATGTGGAACGGTGGTATCATTTTAGGATACGATGTAGTAGAGAAAAGTTTAGTAATTAATGAGGAAGAATGTGAAATAGTTAAACAGATTTTTCAATTAAGGGCAAACGGCTATGGGTACAAAGCGATTACAAATGTACTAAATAGTGAGGGAAAAAAATCTAAGAAAAATAACAGTTTTAGTATAAATGCTGTAAAAACAATTTTGGAAAATAGAACTTATATTGGTCAATTAAATTGGGGAACTCATAGAGAGTGGGAAAAGAAACGGAGAAGTGGGAAGACAGATCCAATCAGTGCCGAAGGTGTACATGAGGCAATAATCGAATTAGGTTTATGGAATAGGGTACAAGAAGTTAATAAGGTAAACAGAGACGCTTCTACAAATACCAAAAATATTAAGAGTGAGTTTATACTTTCAGGGATATTACGTTGTCCCACCTGCGGGGCTGGAACTGTTATGAGTAAGTCAAAGAAAAGAAATGGTTCAGGATATCATTTTTATTACATGTGTCAAAACTATCATACAAAGGGTAAAGATGTCTGCCGCTCCAATTTAGTTAAGAAAGAACTGATCGAAGAACAAGTTTTATCTTATATTAATGGTCTAATCTCTAAATCTGGAATCGTAAATGACATTATCGATAAAATAAATAAAGAAAAACATACAGATACAGACAAACTTCAAGAGCAAATAGTTGCTTATAAAAAGGAATTGAGAGTAAAAGAGAAGGAATTGGACGCTATTGACGAAGAATATCGCAATAAAGAAATTACTGCAAAAGCATACGGAAGGTTATCTGGGAAAATTGAGGATGAAGTAGATCGATTACAGGGTATTGTCAGCGATTTAGAAGAAAAGTACGGTAAAGTTACTTCATCCTACTCTGTTGATGAAAAGATTGTAAAAGAGGCCCTAGAAAACTTCAACGCTTTATTTACTGGTGCAAGCAATGAAAATAAGAAAATCTTAATAAAATCACTTATTAAGAAAATTGAAGTTGAATCAAACAGAAAGGAAATAAAGCGCATTGTCTTCTGGTTTTTAGAAGACAGTGCTTTGTCTTTAAAGAATGCTTTACCAAATAATGAAGGACGCAGAACCGTATCATAAATAACGCCATCGGATTGTGGACGTTTCTTATGTTGGGAATAGAGTTTATGACTCTAAAAAATAAATCGACACGTTCTCTCTTATTAGGCAATCCTAACATAATCATTCGAGATGGTGTTATGGACAGAAAGTTACTTACAAAGAACAAATTGGATGTAAATCAAGTATTGAGTATACTCCGTCAAAATAATGTCTTTTCAGTTCGCGAAGTCAAATACGGTATATTGGAAGCTAATGGGCAAATAAGTTTATTATTAAAATCCAAGTATCAAAAACCAGACAAGCAAGATCTCAATCTTCCAGAAAGTCCAGTAGACCTCCCAACATCGTTAATTATAGATGGGGAAATTTTATGGGATAATTTACATGAACTCGGATTTGATCAACAGTGGTTAGATAACCAATTAACTACCAATGGATATGATAATGTAAAGCGTATACTCTACGCAGATTGGCGAGAGAGTGAAGGCATACATGTAAGTCCTAAATAAAATTTGTTAGGATAAGAGCATATCAATTTTCTTGGTGAATATAAACTTTAGTCTTCAACGGGCGCTTTTCTGGAGTAAGGATTGCGCTCTTTCCGCATCTAAGTGTTCATTACAAAAGACCAGCTAATATCTTGACGGGATATTAGCTGGTTTTTGTCACCGATCAAAATGATCAAAACTACGACACTTTCAACTTAATAGGTATTCGCTGATTCATATTGAGTTCAAAAGTTCCGTATGGATTGACATGATGATAAAATAAAGGTGTTAATCCCCTAAAATCTTCTGGAGTCATTTTCTCCAACCAATATTGGTTGTTGTCATAAAGTACTTCTTGTACCATTAAGGTATTCATATAGACTAAGCAATTTTGCAGCAATTGAAGTGATAAGGCAGACACCTCATGATCTTCTATAGAATTGGAACGAATTTCACTATTTTTTCCATAAAAAATATAGGTGTTCACCGAGTTCCATTGTTCCACTGTATTTAATCCTTCATGGATCTCCCTGCGAATCTCTTCATAGTGTAAATAATCACATAAAAAGATCGTTTTAATCGCTTTCCCTAATTCACATAAAGCTAGATATGTTGGATGTTTTGTATCCCTAGTAAATCGCTTTAATATGGATTCGGCAGAAGCAGTACCCAAACGTAGAGCAGTTGCATACTTAATGATTTGTTCATACTGTTGTCCAATAAGATCCCAGTTAATTGGTCTACTTAAAACCGGTTGCAGGTGAGGATATTCATCATTCATGCCAGCTTCTGGACGATATAACTTTTGAGAACCTATATTTTTGAAACGTGGCATCAGCTTAAAACCAAGCAGATGACAAAAAGCAAAAGCAACCACACTTTGTCCGTGTGTATCGACATAATTTCGATCGATTTTCATATCTGTGCAGTGACGAAGGACCCCTTCTATCATCGCGGCCACTTCGGAAGAGAGACAGGACTTAAGCTGAGAATAAATACATGCCGATTTTCGATCCGTATGCCAATAAATCATAACCCCCTGCCTCTTATAACGAGGATGCCATTCGGAAAGGAGGTTCTGATCCCAAGATCCAAAATGTTTTGAATCGGAAGCACATGCAGTAGTAGCTTCTCCCCATACTTCTTTCTGCCGATGGTAGATAATATGATTGGTAACCTCTGCATTGGCTTTTCGTAAATGATCTTTATGAATAAATTTTTGACGGATATACCGAAGCTCCCGATAACCATCTAGGTGGTTTCCAGCAGAAACAGCTTTCAAACCTGTATTCGTTCCTAATCCAAATAAACTGAGAAGAAGCCGTCGTTGGATGGTTTCTCGATCTAAAATCTCGCTATCAGCAGTGGTCTTAAAATGCTGGGTAAACTCCGTATGAAAATCTGTTTCTTTTAATAAATCCAATAGGTTGATATCAGACCAACGATTCTTAATCTCCTGTTTAATCCTCATCACATGTGGGGGTTCAATTTGCTTTTCAAGTGGAGTGACTCGAATCCACCCCTTGTTATTTCTAGTAGTAATCGCGACTTGTTCGTTACTTTGAACCTCTAACCCTTGATTTAGTAATTGGAGCTTATCTTTCATCAACTGTATAATATCTTCGATAAAAGGCTCTACATCAAGTGGTGCTTTCAGTGCTTGAAAATATTCTTCCTTGTGCTCTTCAAAATCTTGGGGGAGATCTTCATCTGGGTTTCGATATCGATCAGCACCCTCAATCCAAATTTCTTTACAACGAAGACGAGTACGAAGCGATTGGATCACTGCAATTTCATAATTGATTCGATTCACTCTCTCTATGCCTTTGCTGTCTATCTCGATAATGACATCTTTCCATTTGGGCTGAATTACGCCTTCAATAGGCACTTCATCTCCAGCAGCGAAAAAACGTTGCCCACTTTCTCCATATTCTCGAATGAGTTGAATGGCTTCAATCACAGGTTGATGAAATTTATTGTTGGACCGAAAGGTAAGATTCATTAAAATATTAGAGAAAGCATGTCGATAATATCCGCGATAAGAGGCATGCATCTTTGTATAGATTTTTTCTTTGTATTCCCGATTATTTTTTGTCATATCTTTTATAATATCTTGAATCGTGGAAGGACTGACAATAGGGAATAGAGTATCTTGAATAACGCCTTCTGGATGATCTACCGTCGCTTTTAATAAGTTGACAATATGTTTATTTTTCCCTTGGATTCTTTCTAATTCCTTTACTGCTTCTTTTCGGGTTGTATTCTTGGCCTTATTTCCGAACTTAAGCGTAATTTCATCCAATAAATCAGCTAAATAATCAATGACTTCCCCATGACGATGCGAAAATAAGATGGCAAGTAGAGTATAACGAATGGGTGCTGGGTGTGCACGCAATTCCGTTAAGGTCTCCGTAGCTGCACGAAGTCGATATTTCTTTACTAATTTCGGAGTCAAATGATGAAATAATCCTGGAGGAATGTGTAGATGCTTGATCGCTAATAGTTTTTTAACTTCCATTTCCATGGTGCTTACACTTGGTTTACGAGGAGAAGATAAAAGGTGCCGAAAAGTTAAAATGTCAGATTCCACTTTCTCATGAAACTCTTCTTCAAAACCTTCTTCCGATTCCTCATCCGCATGAGATTCCAGTAATGCATCTAATCGAGAACAAGTCCTAGGAGACAGCTGATGATAAGTCGATTGATATAAATTCTTTTCAAAAGTGTCAATGGCAGAATCAATCATCCGATTCAAGCTTCCAATCGAAGGAGGTTCGACTTTCCACTTACGAAATAAGCTATATGCCTGATTTTTTAAGTAGTCGATATCATGAGTAAATTGAACTTGACCGTGTAACCACTCTGTCAAAAGTTCGTTATCTTTTGCTGTAAGTTCTCGAAAACCGAAGAATTCTCGAATTTGTTTTCGATAATAAGTAAAGTTTCTTTCATCTGCGCCCCAACGATATTCCACAAAGAGCACTGAAGATAACCCCAATTGCTGTGCTATAAATTCAACTACCACTTTGGGAATATCTTGTTTCTTAGAAGGAAATCTAGCCTCTTGTTGAAAGTACTTTAATAATACTGCAAATCCTAAACGACTTGCCCCTGTTTTATTACCAATCAGTTTTCTTTCAATTGATACTACTACAAAATGTTCTAGCAGCTCATCTTCATTCCAATTTCGTTTCATAAATATCCTTCCCCTAACATTAGAATAATCACTATTTTGAGTGTAATCTATTGAATAGAGGGTGAAAACTCTACTTTGCGGTCTAGAGCAGCAACCCTGTCACTAAGCCTAGAAGTTGCTATACAAATGAAAATGCTTATTTTAATGTATCCTGTCCCAAACCCTACTTAGATCTAAGGGAACATAAACTTTATCGCGATGAATTTCCTTATGTATAATAGGATTTTTAAAACTATCCTCTAAACTTCCAAAAAAATTCTTTTGTCTAGCTCGTGGTTTTGGTCCTAAAACCATTTCACTATAATCTTTATACATACTTCCTATTCTCCTTTGATAATTTTCCACTTTCTTATGTTAAATAATTTAATAACACAAACCTGCAACTATTACTCCATTTCCAAAACAAAAAGCATATATGTCTATGTTTGGACTAAAACTCACAGTAACCCATGAATAAATCAACTGAACTTTAATCACTTTTTTAAAAAAGCTTGATTTACCAAAAACCTTAAAATATTTCATATTTAAATTTTAAAAATAAATGAATAAATTTATATTTTATTTAGCACCATATTACTGTCAAATCATAGGAGGTGTTATTCATGACAGTCATAAATGACGTTAAAACAGCTTTAGCTGGATTAAAAAGCGCTCAAGCTAGCTTTGAAACATTTGCTCTCAGTACGGATAATCAACAAGCTAAGAAACTTTATCAAGATGCTGCTACACAAACCCAATCCGTTATTGATAATGTTGAACCACGTGTTCAACAAATCGAACAAGAAGAACCTCAATACAAACAACAATAATGAGTATGGCGAAAAGGTTGGTTGAAAGGCCAACCTTTTGCATCCCTATACTGGTAAAACATGGAGGTGATTTCATGAAAGTGAAAATATTATTTTTCATTTTAATCCTTATCGGAATGGGTTCAGGGTGTAACGGGAACCAAAATCAGTTAGATAATAATAATGATTTGAGTATTTCACAAGTACATACAAGTAAACCAATTGATCAATCTGTTGCCAATCATGCTAAAGAAAAGATTATCACTAAGGAAGAAATTTCGGATGTAAAGGCTGTGAATACAGATAATGAGCTTTTAGTAGCGATAAAAGTCGGAAATTTCAACCGTTTCCGATTAAAAAATATCGAGAAGTCAGTTAAATCTGACTTAAAAAAAATGTATCCCGATCATAAAGTATTTGTTTCGAGTGATAAAAAAATGTTCTGGGAACTTGAAAACATAGAACAGAGACTGAAAAAAAACGATACGAATGAGAAAAACTTAAAAAAGGATTTAAATAAACTGAAAAGTCTTATGAAGGAACAAACATAAAGAGAAAGGAACGAGTTATGTCTAATAATCAAAAGAAACAACTCACTCCTGTGCAACAGGAATACCAAAAATTGCAAAAACAACGAGAGATTAAAAGACCGGTTGTTAAAAATTGTATAAAGGCCTTTATAACTGGTGGACTTATCTGTCTGATCGGTCAGTGTATTTCTGACTTTTACATTTATTTTTTTGATTTTACTGAGCAAACGGCCGGAAATCCGACAGTGGGTACGTTAATTTTTATTACGATGCTTCTTACTGGTTTTGGTGTATATGATCGAATGGCCCAATTTGGAGGGGCTGGAACAGCTGTACCCGTAACTGGTTTTGGCAATGCGGTCATATCACCTGCCATTGAGCATCGTTCCGAAGGATTTGTACTGGGCGTAGGCGGCAACATGTTTAAATTAGCAGGGGCGGTTATTTTATTTGGTGTTTTTTCTGCTTTTGTCATTGCCCTCATCAAGACCATTTTAATCCAGTGGGGTGGTTTATAATGCTTGCAGGTCATCGTACATGGATCTTTGAACACAAACCTGTGATACTTTCTACTGGAACAGTTGGAGGACCATTTGAAGCAAACGGAGCGATCGCAGAAGATTTCGATCTCCTTCATGCTGATTTATGGCTTGGACAGGATTCCTATGAAAAGGCACATAAAGTCCTTTTTGAAGAAGCCTGTCAAAAAGCCATGGAAAAAGGGGGCATCCAAAAAGATCAAGTTCAATTTATCCTAGCTGGGGATCTGATCAACCAGATAACTCCGACAAGTTTTGCCAGTCGAACAATTGGATCTCCGTATTTTGGTTTATTCGGTGCCTGCTCTACGTCTATGGAAGGATTGGCTCTAGGTGCTTATATCGTTAATACAAAAGGGGCTAAATATTTGTTAACAGGAGCTTCCAGTCATGATACAGCTGTTGAAAAACAATTTCGGTATCCTACAGAGTATGGTGGACAAAAACCTCCTACGGCACAATGGACAGTTACTGGCGCCGGTGTAGCCCTTTTAAGTGATTCTGGGGATGGGCCTCGTGTCACTTCTGCCACAATAGGTCGTGTAATTGATATGGGTCTAACCGATCCTTTTAATATGGGAGGGGCTATGGCTCCTGCTGCAGTTGATACCATTGAAGCGCATTTAAAAGAACGAAACGTCGATCCGTCTTATTATGACTTAATTGTTACAGGAGACCTTGGGAAAATTGGGCATGAAGTTTCTTTGGATCTATTTAAAGAGCATGGAATTCCTATTCGTAAAGAGCAATACCAAGATTGTGGCCTTATGATTTATAGGGAGGGGCAACCGGTTCTTGCAGGAGCAAGTGGAGCAGGATGCTCAGCAACGGTAGTTTATGGTCATCTGTTAAACCGGATGAAAAAAGGTGAATTCAAAAGAATGTTAGTCGTTGCAACAGGTGCTTTATTATCTCCTCTTTCTTTTCAGCAAAATGAAACGATTCCTTGTATTGCACATGCGGTATCGATTGAATATGGAGGTGAACAATGATATGACCTATTTTTGGGCATTCACAGTAGGTGGTTTGATTTGTGTGATTGGGCAGATAATGTTTGATGTTTTTAAACTTACACCGGGACATACGTTAAGTACCCTTGTAGTAGTGGGGGCAATTTTAGATGGGTTTGGTTTATATGAACCGTTGATTGATTTTGCTGGGGCAGGGGCCACCGTTCCGATTACAAGTTTTGGGAATTCGCTTGTTCATGGTGCGATGCAGGAAGCAGAAAAACATGGGTTAGTTGGTGTACTGACAGGAATTTTTGAAGTAACTAGTTCCGGTATTTCAGCAGCCATTGTTTTCGGCATGATAGGAGCTTTACTTTTTAAACCAAAAGGATAAGGAGACTTAGGATGACAGTAGGATCAGATGTTAAACAGTGTTTTGCCAGTCTAAAGGGAGTAGAAGCAAGTCTCTCAAGTTTAGCCTTACGGACTTTTGATGATGAATCGAAAAGAACTTTGCATGAGGTTATGATGGTCGTACACGAAGTAACAAAAGATTTAAAAAAAAGAGTAGGAGAACTAGAAGGAGAGGAATTTCAGTACAAAGGTTTCTAGAAAACTATATTTACAGGGGGTATAAGCGGTGCCTGAATGGTTAGATATAGCTGTACGCTCAGCATTATTTGTTGCTGTTTTATTTTTAATCACAAAATGGTTAGGGAAAAAGCAAATTTCTGAACTAACTTTCTTTGAATATGTCACTGGTATTTCTATTGGAAGTATTGGTGCAGAAGTAGCTATGGGACTTGAACGAAGTATATTTCATGGAATTATTGGAATCTTCATTTTTGCTGCTATTCCCTTTTTTGCTGGTTTAATTTCATTAAGAAGTAAAGGTTTTCGCAATTTTATAGAAGGGAAATCAACTGTATTTATCAAAGATGGTAAAATCATGGAAGATAATTTAAAAAAGGAAAGATATACAACAGATGAACTGTTAGAACTACTTCGCAGAAAGGATGTCTTTCAGGTGTCTGATGTAGAATTTGCAGTGCTAGAGGCAACAGGAGATTTATCCGTTATGTTGAAAAAAGAGAACCAACCATTAACAGCAAAAGATTTAAACTTATTTGTTCCTTCCATTAAAGAACCACAGACTGTCATTATGGATGGTGTCTTATTTGACGAACCGCTAGCTACAATTGGACGAAATCGAGCTTGGCTACACACTGAGTTAGAAAAATTAGGGGTTACGGTTGAAAATGTATTTCTCGGACAGATTAATTCTTACGGAGAGTTAACGATTGATCTGTTTGACGATAAATTACAAGTCGCACCCCCACAAGAAAGACCCTTAATTCTTTCAACCTTGAAAAAATGTCAAGCAGACTTAGAACTATTTGCTCTTGGAACCGAATCAAAAGAAGCTAAGCAAATGTATAGTAAAAATAGTGAAAAACTACAAGAAGCTATTGTTAAAATGATGCCTATTTTAAAAGGATAATGGTTTATTTCGCTATCTTGGATGATCTTAAGACACATAACAAAAAAGTAGTACCATTTTTTTATATAATATCATTAAGTCGAATCTTGAAAATAAAATCTTTGGAAAAATATTTTTTTAAAATTGATTCGGGTATATGTATATATAGAAAGTTTTTCTTCAGCCGTTAAATTTAAAAACGCTAGGAAATTTTTTCAACTAAATATTCTGCTACAAATGATGTAAATACTCTAGAAGGAAGTCGTGATACCTATTCGTTAGTAGGGAAAGAGCAGAAGTATCAAAATCGTATTTATGTTATCGCCTAGTGTAAAATAAAGGGAGTAAACTGGGAATGCACCTATATCATATATTATAATTGAATAAATTTAATGTCTATCTGCAAAAACTGCCTCACCTCGGGTAGTTTTTTTGTATCATTAATAGACATTTTCCTTTAAACAGGGTTACTTGACCTACAAGGGCTAGGGTTATTAGTTATCGTTTTTTTGCGCTTATGTTGCGTCTACTTGCACTTCAGAAGTTATATTCAGTGAAGTAAAAGTTGTCTATAATGCTAACGTTTTTGGCATATACATAGAACACGTCCATTTAGACAGGAGAGTTCTTAATAAATGCCATATTTTATGAAAGCAGTTGCTATTCTTGTAGGCAGCATGTCAATAGCGTTGGGAATAAATACTTTTTTATTACCAAACAAAGTTTTAGATGGCGGAATTATTGGCCTAGGTTTAATTATTAGTTATTTATTAAATACAAACGCCGGGTTCACGATAATGGTATTGAGCATCCCCATTTTTGCTCTAGCTTGGTTTAAGTATCGTTCATATTTTTTTAATAGTTTGCACGGTATGCTTTTATCATCATTTTTTATTGACCTTTTTCATAACGTTAATCAAGTTCCTATAAAATTTTCACCAATTCTTAGTTCATTTACAGGTGGTGTATTCATTGGTTTTGGCATTGGTCTTATGCTTCGCTTCGAGACAAGCACAGGTGGAACAGATTTATTAGCCCAGTACTTTTCTGAATTCATTAAAATTAATGTTGGGATCATCATTCTCATTATGGCTGTTTTTGTTATTTGTCTTGGGGGTTTATTCGTTTCAACATAAACTTTCTTTCTTTCGGCTATAACTATTTCATCTGGTGGAATAACTACAAGCCTTTGCACTTGGAATTTTAAAAGCAATGATTATTGACCAAGTAATTCCAATTAATAACAATTAGGCAACTGTCTAGTCATTGGACAATCGCGGAGCATATGATGAAATTGTTAATATCAAATAGGTAAAAATCATTAACAAGGATGCTTTAATAAAAGGTTTGTGTCATTTTGAATAATTTACTTTTGATAAGTCTATTATCAATTACCGGGGGCCACTTACCTTTTCATAACCAGAAGCATTAACGAAATTTACCTATTTGTATTTTTAAACATGTCGATTGTTTTTTGAATATTATGGATGAAAATTATGGTCGGGAGATGAAGAGGAATGGAAGAAGTAGAAGAAATACAATATCGTGAAGAGTTGCTGGAATGGTGTGATAACATTTATTTGCATTGGGAAAGAATGAAACCAAGGTTTTCAAAATTATTTGATTTGAAGACCTTAGAGGAATGGGAAGAGTCATGTCGTGGGTTGAAAGAAAAATTACAGATAGATACAGAAGCTGATCTTGATGAATATCACACAGCAAAAAACTTATATGAACAGTGGGAAATGTTGTATGGAGAATCAATAAGTGGTAAAGAAGACGTTAATTCCGATGTGAGGGAAGGTGTGGAGTTGTCCACTCAATCTGATCGCGAAATCGAATTGTCGGATCGGGAAAGTGATAAAGAGGACGAACTTATACAGGTGACAATTAATTTGGAAATACCGAGACAGGATTTAAGGAAAATTTTATTAGACTATAAAATGGAAGTCTAGCCATCCCAAATAGAGAGGGGTCAATGGCCTATTTGTAATTCGTATAGAGAAAACGCCAAACCCTAAGTTCAAGGTGTTGGCGTTTGTTCATTTTTTACTCTTTATAAATAGTTATTTACACAACACTATTATTAAATTCCAAGTATCAAAAACCAGACAAGCAAGATCTCAATCTTCCAGAAAGTCCAGTAGACGTCCCAACATCGTTAATTATAGATGGGGAAATTTTATGGGATAATTTACATGAACTCGGATTTGATCAACAGTGGTTAGATAACCAATTAACTACTAATGGATATAATAATGTAAAGCGTATACTCTATGCAGATTGGCGAGAGAGTGAAGGCATACATGTAAGTCCTAAATAAAATTTGTTAGGATAAGAGCACATCAATTTTCTTGATGAATATAAACTTTAGTCTTCAACAATCAAGCGCTTTAATGAAGTAACTAAAGCCTAATTTTTCACTTATAACACCGAGAAATTAGACTTTTTATATTTTGATATCCTTAACGTTGTAAATCCGCATTTTCCTGACGCTACCCCTATATGAAGCTACCAATCCTGTAGACGATTACATCACAGAAAAAGAAATACAGAAAGTAAAATAGTTTTGGGAATTAAGGGCCTGACCCCCATCGTACTAAAGCGTTAGCGCACTGGGGGTCAGGCCCTGCTTTTCTATATGAATTTATTCTTAAAACTAGTAGAAAAGATGACGGTGTATAAAGAGGAAAAAGTGATTGTAACTTTTCTAGATGGAACAGAAGTTGAGTGCCAGATTGATAAATAAGAAATGGGCTTGGAAATATCAATACCTCCAAGCCAAAATTGCTTTCCCCATTAATCAAGTGCTGTGTAGTTAAGTAGGTTGATGTTTTTAGTGTATTCAATGGTATCTTTCCGATATTCGATACATCTTTGTGTTCATAGTTTATCACTTCGAAACTTTGAATCCTTAAAGTGATTGTATCAAATCCATATGGTGGATTATGTGCTCCTTCAAACGTAGTAATTTGGACCGTTACATCATAATAATCATCCCGTATATTTTGGGTAATATCAATAATTCCTCCATCATGATAGAAAAGCTTTGGTTTTCCATAAAATGTTTTTGTGGCATTAAGGATTTCTTTTTTATTAAGGGGTACCCCCATACATAACTTGTTCATTTGTAAGTGTAAATTTATTTAAAGATTATATATTAACCTATTATGTTCGATAAACATCGGGGCAGGATGATTCTGTAGGAGAGTAAAAACAGTGTGATTTATAGCGCCCAGCATTCCATTGATTATACCATTGTGCAGGGCAACTACCTTCTGGTTTAAAGAACCATAATGAGTATGTCGCTGGATGAAATCGTTCTCCTTTAATTAGTCTCCTTGCTAACCTAATTTCTGTTTCTCTAGCTTCTTGGTAAAAATATCCTCTTATAGTTGCTTCAAATCCTCCAGGTCGTTGAAAAACTTTCCTACAAAAAATCTATTATAAATTTTCCATTAGACGTTTTTTGATTAATTCATAATCGTCCCTAGTAATACCAGGAGCAAATTCTTCAGGTAACTCCTCTAAGTTTGGAATTGGTCCGCCTTCAGGAGTACCAATTTTCACTTCAAGTGGTTGCCCATTTTCCGGATTTGTTCCTTTCCAAATCATTCCGATATCCCTGTATTCTGTTTCGCTCCATGTGAATAGCACATTGCTTAAGCCTTTTTCTATGAACGGTCTGGCATAATCAAATTTTGAGTTATCAAGATTTGGAACTGGAAGCATTTTCGTCAAGTCTACCCCTGTAGCAATTTCGATTGCTTTCGCATAGGCGAGGATATGTGTTCCTCCACGAACAAGTAAATACCCAATCATGGTTCTAGCAACTGGGTTATCAGTCATCTCATAAACTCTCATTTTATGTGTACGTGCACCAATCTCTAGAAAAAAGTTATGTGTTAAATCTAAAACCAGATTTCCACTATTAAAAACATTATCACCAGTCCAAGGTCTTCCCATTGAATCACCTGGTATAGCCGTTTGAGCTGTAGAAATAAAATGGTGGGTGTTTCTCGCATCCTTCCCATTTTGAAGTGGAGTGATATCCGGATTCCCTGGAAAAGTATTACCTACCGATAACAAATTAATCGTATTAGAAACAAGTTCTACATGACCAAATTCTTCTGCTGTAATGCTTGCCACTAACTCATAGAATGGTTTTAGCTTTTTTTTATTTCTGAAGTTAAAAGACTGAAACATATAGTTATTTAAGGTAGACATCTCCCCAAACTTGCCACCCAAGAGTTCTTGTACTGCTGCTGCAGCATTCATATCGCCGTGTGCGGGTATAGGAAGTTCAATTGCCAATTTATTTATTCTTTTAAACATTATTTCCCCTCCACTTCCTTTTTGTTAACCAGGAAAAACCCAAATAATTTGCTGGGTACGAATAAAAAAGGGAGTTCCGTTAGATTCGACAACAATGTGATCTGGCAATACATTTTTCAAGGAGCCACGAACGCTACCTCTTATGGTTTGAACAGTAACAATTTTACCAACAATGGTTGTTAATGTCTGATAAACATATGGATCATAAAAGCTTAACAGGTTGTTGTTTGTCATTTAGATCCTCCTATTCTAAAGTCATTCTTACTGAGTATATGTTTCTCGATATGAAAAAAGACTGAAAAACAACTGTTCAATTTGACTCTTGTTGTTAAATACTATCCTGAAAATAATAAACGGCAATAGCACATTTTTTGCAATACGAAACTAGGCCTAGCAATACCTAATTTTTTAAACTGGACCTAGGAATGACTAATCTAATCCTTTTATGTACGAATTTATACTATGGCTCGCATACGCCGATGTAATTGACAATAAAATTGAAAAGATAAAGCAAGGGCTTGTAGAGTTCAAGAATAAACTTTATGGCACAGGTAATGCCATTCAAAGTATAACGAAAACTCTTGACAAACTATTTCAACGTCAGGACGAACTGTTTCAACGTCAAGACAATATTATCAAGCTACTGGAAGTTGTGTATAACAATTTATAATTATATGGAACACCAGTAAATCTCGGGCCTATTTCAAAAATTAGAAGTCATTAAGCCGCACTCGAAAGATGGACAAAGATATATTGAAGTTGTATTTATTTATCGCTTTGAAAAATCTGTTGAAACATGTGCCGATATGATTAATTGCGACAGGAGCACCTAATTGGTATGTAAATAAATTAGCAGCAGAGTTAAGCAACAAAGGTGATGACAAACTATTCAAAACCTTATCATTACTTATTCCAGAGGAAGAATTAAAACCAGAATTAAAGAGTATAAAGGGTGGCTATAAAGATATTGATGTGGTCACTGTTTCCGAACAACTAAATCAAAAAGGGATACTGGAGGATGTGGGCGGCGTAACCTATCTTACTCAATTAGCTGGCTCAGTACCAACTACAGCGAATACCATTTATTATTGTGATTTGGTAAAATCGAAATCCTTGCGTAGGCGAGGAATTGAAGCAGCAAAAAATATAAGATATTTATCGGAGGTACAGGAATTTGAATATGACGAGACATTTTTGACAGAAGTAGAAAATCAGGCTTTAAAAATCCGATCAATGGCGTTCTCATTACTCGCATCTCATTGGGAAGCTTCTCGAAAATGTACATCAAGTATTGATAAGGATTAAGCCCATTTTCTTTGGCTGTTTCTACAATACTATAAGTCACAGCACTAGCCTTCGCTCCTTTCGGAGTGTTTGCAAAAATCCAGTTTTTCCTTTTATGTACTTAAACACATAAAAGAAAAAACTGGCTCTTTTCCGTCAGTGAAGTTGGTGCAAAAGCCAACGCCATCTGTTTAAGTATCGCAGAAATGGCAAAAGCAAACGGAGTGGATTTCTATCGTTATCTCTTGAAGTTACTGACAGATTTTCCGAATCTTGATATCTATCCACATTCGGAAATTTTAAATCAATATATGCCTTGGTCAAAAATGATTCAAGCAGAATGTGGCAGATAAAATGAAATCACCGTATATCTGATTAAAAAAATCATGATATACGGTGATTTATGATGCGTACGGTTAAGGTATGCTTATTTTTTATAGTTTGGGCTTACAAAAGAAAAGGGGTTGTCCGAAAAGTGAGTAAAAGCTAATTTTTCGGACCCCTTTTTTTATCTTTTTTCTAAAAAAATGCACAAAAAAAACATCCTTTTTAGTAAAATGAAGTTACCACACAACATTAAAAGAAAGGATGATTTTTTTGTGCAATCAAATGATTACTACTGAAAATTATAACACGCAAATGACATTACTTCCAGTTCTAGAAGGGAATGAGATGGAGAAAAAAAACAATAAAAGGCAATTATCCCCAACGTTCAAACCTTACAACAACCGTCAAATCCAAGCAATTTTTGATTTAGAATCCTTCATTCCAGCTCATCATGTGGCCCGTGTGATAGATGAAATGGTAGAGGCTGTTTCGGACAAAATTCTATTCTCCCATTATAAAGGTGGAGGACGAAGCTCTTATCATCCTAAAATGATGCTTAAAATCATTCTATTTGGCTATTCTCAAAAAATTTATTCTTGCCGTGGGATCGAAAAGCTGATTACAGAAAACATCCCAGCGATGTGGCTAGCTGCGATGCAACAACCTGATTTCCGTACCATTAATGAGTTTAGAGGAGTACGGTTGAATGTTTTGATAGACGAGCTATTTGAAGTGATGATTCTAAAACTAATAGAAGAAAACTACATCACAATGGAAAACTACTTTTTGGATGGGACCAAAATCGAGGCCAATGCCAATAAGTATACTTTTGTATGGAAGAAATCAACCGAGAAATTTGAAGCTAAATTAAAAGAAAAAATTCAAGAAACCCTTCAACATATTCAGGAACTAACCCAATTGGAAGCTGGTATGATCCAAGGAGAAGTTCTTCTCAACGAAGACCACACGATACCTACTCTAGAAAGTGTAGCGGAGAAACTCGAGGAGAAAGTAGAAACGTTAACAGAGGAAATCGAAATAGAATCTTGTACACACATCCGTAAAGAAAAGCGAAAAGAACGTAGTACATTAAAGAAGTCAGTGAAGTTAATCCGACAGGATTTCATCGAGCGACTTGCCAAATATAAGGAACAGAACGAAATCTTTGGCGAACGAAACAGTTATTCAAAAACGGACAAAGATGGCACCTTTATGCGAATGAAAGAAGATCCTATGAAAAACGGTCAGCTAAAACCAGGATACAATGTTCAAATGGGGACAGAAAATCAATTTATCCTATTCTACTCGATTCATCAACGCCCAACTGACACACGTTGTTTTATTCCACATATGGAAAAGCTCGCCTCTACATCATTACCGATGCCTAAAACCGTCATTGCCGATGCAGGTTACGGAAGCGAAGAAAATTATGTTTATGCGGTAGGAGAAGAAAAAGAGCTACGTTTTGATTTTCTTATTCCTTATGGTTCCTACCTCCATGAACAAACACGTAAATTCAAAAATGATATCAAAAACGCTAAAAACTGGACTTATATGGAACAAGACGATTATTTTATTTGCCCAAATGGAAGGAAGGTTCTCTTTAAAAAATATCAAACCAAAAAAAATCGCTACGGTTATGAACAAAGTTTCAAAATCTATGAATGCGAAGACTGTACAGATTGTCCCTTGAAGGCCCAGTGCACAAAAGCCAAGGGAAATCGGCAAATTCACTGGAATACGATTTTTGAAGAAATGAAAACCAAAGCGAAAACAGCCCTTGAATGTGAAGAGAAGACCGCAATCTACGCTCGACGGAAAATCGAAGTAGAAAGTGCGTTTGGTCATATTAAGGGCAATCGGTCGTTCCGCAGGTTTTCGTTGCGGGGGCTCGATAAGGTTCATGCCGAGTTTGGGATTGTGGCATTGGCCCACAACCTATTGAAAGTAGCGGGCATCCGCCAGCTACTTTCAAAAATAAAACAACAGAATAGAAAAGCAAGAGGAGAAAAACGAGCCTTTTTCTCCTCTTGCCTTATTTTAGGGACTTTTCGGACAGCCCCTGGTAGGAATTTTTAATATTATTAGTCAGCTCATTTAAAATAATTTTTTTCTTTGCCTGAGGTAAATGGCAGCTTAAAATTAGCAAATCAACTAGGTCAGGTTGTTCCTCAGCAATTTCCTGTAAGTAATCCCTGCCAAACTCTTTCATAACAGGTAGCAAACTGCTCATTTTTAATGGAAATCCACATCAATTCTCTTTTTATTTGTTTGAGTTTGTTTAGGCATGATAACTTCTAGTACACCATCCTTATAAGAAGCCTTTATACCTTCCTCAGAAACAGGAGTTGGTAGTGTAATAGCTCTGTGAAAGCTACCTGTGTATCTTTCTCTCCTATGCATATTCTCTTCTTTAATCTCATTAGTTCTGTTAATTGAGCCACTAATTCTCAATACATTATTTTCAATATCAATGTTTACATCTTCTTTACTCTGTAAGCCTGGAATGTCACAAGTTGCTACTACCTCTTTATCTGTTTCATGAACATCCACTCTTATATTCCCCAATTGATTCATTTCATTGTCTAAATGAAAAGGGAAATCATTGAATAATCTGTCAAAATCTCTCCTAATGTTAGTTAATTGTCTAAATGGATCATAAGGTATTAATGCCATTTGTATCATCTCCTTAGTTATTTTTAACAAATATATTTTTCCCATTTACTATGTAATTATTCATTTAAGGGATAAGCTGAGTCAGTTTTAGAAAAGCATCCTATTACAGAAAAAGGAGAGCCTAATTAGCTCTCCTCAGTGTCATTAGTTTTAACCTCATATCCAAAAAGCTGTGACCTTTCTTTAGACCCAAGATGGGATTCTAACTCGAGAAAGCCTCCTTTAGCTGTTATTGAAGACAATGCAGCGAACGTTACTTCTTTATATAAATCCTCATTTGGGGGTAGCGTCAGGAAAATGCGAATTTACAACGCTAAGCCCATTTTCAAGACGATTCCCCCAGTTTTAACAACGTTAAGAAAGTTTCAATGGTCTTAAAGAATCTAACGAGACCATTTTCTCCGAATTAAAATGGTATTCTCCAAGTAAATTAATATGTTCCCAACCTAGAGGTGACATATGGTGCAATAATTCTTCATTAAAACTACCTGACCGTTTTTGATATTCAACTGCCTTTGTTAGATGTAAAGTATTCCAGATACTGATGGCATTGATAATGATGTTTAAGGCACTGGCCCTTTGCAATTGATGCTGTATGGTTCGTTCCCTAAGCTCGCCTTGTTTTCCGAAGAAAATAGCTCTTGCCAGTCCATTCATGGCTTCTCCTTTATTCAATCCTTTTTGTATTTTTCTTCTTAATGATTCATCCGAAATATAATTCAAAATAAAGATCGTTTTTTCTATTCGGCCCATCTCACGTAAGGCTGTAGCCAAGCTGTTTTGTCTTGAATAAGAACCTAATTTCCCCATAATAAGGGATGCTGAAACTGTTCCTTCCCTTATAGAATGAGCTAATCGCAAAACATCCTCATAATTCTCTTTAATGACCTTTGTATTTATTTGTCCACGTAAAATGACTTCTAATTTTGGATACTCACTTGCCTTATCTATTGTAAATAATTTCGAGTCTGATAAATCTCGTATTCTTGGAGCAAATTTAAATCCTAATAAATGGGTCAGTCCGAATATTTGGTCTGTGTAACCAGCCGTGTCTGTATAATGCTCTACTATATTTAGATCCGTCTCATGGTGTAACAAACCATCCAAAACATGAATCGCATCCATTGAATTAGTATGAATAATCTTTGTGTAATAAGAAGAAAATTGATCACTTGTAAAACGATAGATGGTGGCTCCTTTTCTAGTTCCATAATGTGGGTTTGCATCTGCATGTAGCGATGAAACGCCTATCTGCATTCTCATACCATCGGACGAGGATGTTGTACCGTCTCCCCAATAAGAAGACAATTGCAATTTGTGATGAAAATTTACTAATACGGCTTGGGCTTTATTCATTGCATCTTCATACATGCGCCATTGTGATACATTGGCCAATTGCTTATATGTAAGTCCGGGTGTTGCTTCAGCCATTTTGCTTAAACCAATATTCATTCCCATTCCTAAAAGAGCAGCCATAATAATAATTGTTTCTTCTTTATCCGGTTTTCGATTATTGGAAGCATGAATAAATTGCTCATGAAATCCTGTTATATAAGCAATATCCATCAGTAAATCGGTTAATTTTATTCTTGGTAGCATCTGATACAGGCTTGCACTAAATTTTTTTGCTTCTTCTGGAACATCTTTTTCTAAGCGTGCAATTGACAGCTTTCCTTTTTCAAGAGAAACCCCGTCTAACTTGTTGGAATTGGTAGCTAACCACTTTAACCTTTAGGCTGCTGGTTCTCTCCGTCATATAATCCTCGAATGATAAACTAACTGATAATCTTGTATTCTCCTTCGTTTGATTCCATGTATCTTCTGAAAACAAATATTCTTCAAAGTCTCTATATTGTCTGCTGCCAACAATGGAAACATCTCCTGCCCTAACATGCTCCCGAAGTTCTGTTAAAACAGCCATTTCATAGTAATGACGATTGATTGTTGTACCATCATCCTCGTATAAATGCTTTTTCCAACGTTTTGAAATAAAATCCACAGGTGAGTCATTAGGCACTTTTCGCTTTCCGGATTCGTTCATTCCACGGATAATCTCAACAGCTTGTAAAAGTGGTTCATTTGCTTTTGTAGAATGAAATTCCAATACCCTTAATAGCGTTGGCGTATATTTTCTAAGTGAATAAAATCGTTTTTGCAGTAAGTCTAAATAATCATAGTCGGCAGGGCGTGCAAGCTCCTGAGCTTCTTCGACCGAAGAGACAAAAGAATTCCATTCGATAACGGATTCTAAAACCTCAAAAACGTCTAATTTTTCCTTTTTTGCTTTGATTAAAGCTTGTCCGATGTTCGTAAAGTGTATAACTTTCTCATTCAGCTTTTTACCGTTTTGTTTCTGAATTTCCTCTTGAGCCTTACGGCCTTTTGATAACAGACTAAGTATTTGTCTATCATGAATTTCAAAAGCTTTATCCGTTAACTCTTGAGTAAGATGTAATAAATAGACGGTTAATATCGAATATCGCTTATTTTCTTGAAAGTCACGGAATGCATATGGCTCATATCTTGAGCCTAAGCGAGATAGTTGTAACAGGCGATTGCGATGCAAATGACTAATTTGTACCGTTTCTAATTCCATTCCTCGTATGTATTCGAGTCGTTCTATTACTTTTAGAAATGTTTCGGGTGAAGGATGACCCGGCGGTTCCTTTAACCAACCCAATATCGTTTTATTGGATTCGGATGGATGCTGCGAAGTAATGATCTCTTCAAGCTTTCCTTTTTGTTCATTTGTAAGAGATTGACTAACAGTATTAAACAGTTTCTTTTCAGCCATTGCCCTTGCTGTCACTTTAGGAGGTAATTTGCGCTTATTTTAAGTGCTATTTTGCACATCTGTTCATTTACAATCAAGTTGTTGAATCTTAATACTTTAAACACAGATAACACCGTTCTAAATGTAGAACGGTGTTAAAAAATAGTTGTTTAACTTTCTTCATCCTGTACCCATTTATCTCAAAATAAATAACAATAAAGTCGTTTAAAAACAAAGAGTTCTTCCACTATTTCGCCCGATTTGTTGAATAGATTTTTCATTATACATAACAAGAAATAATGCGTAGTAGACACAAGAAGCGCTACTGATCGGCGGCGCTTCGGACACAAAATGTTCAGTAAAAAAACCGACGAGATTGCCGGCTTCTACAAAATTAATGATCATTCATAAAATATAAAAATCAAACTGCATAATTTTGTTCGTCGGCTGAAGCTTGTGTAAATGCACCTTTAAGGGGTACGACCGAGGTACTTGTAAAAAAGGGTCATAGCATGGATTTTTTTTACATTTACAACCCTTTTTACTCTGTAGGGTAGGGTGGGGTCAGAAAAGTGCGGTTGTTGGTAGGATCCTAATAGGGGTAGTGTCATTGTTGCTACTCCTATTAAGGAATACTTAAACTAAATCACAAATTAAAGAAGAAACACATCTTAAAAAATGAGCATTGAACCTTTGCATAATAAGCAAAAGTCCTTTAAAATTTGTTAGCCGGGTAGAAAATGCTATAATGCTCTTATAAAAAAGAATGGATGCAAAATAGTTTAGGTAAGTTCTAAAACGATTTCTTTTATTCTTCGACAAACAGGCCAGATTCGTAATTTCTCAAGAGAATAATACAAGTCGCTGTAGGGGTTTTTGTGTTTTTTCACTTATGATCACTTTGATATACAAGACCTATTTCATCTCTCACTTTATCCAACACTTGTATCGTGGTGTATGAATTTTTATATGAGTTAGTATCAGACTCTGTTTTTCCTCGGTTGATTAATTCAATAAATTCTTTCACTTCGTAATACATAGCTGGATGAGATTGGTCGACTGTTAATTGTTCAACCGTGCCGTCAGTGTAGTGAATTTCTACTTTTTCAGCCGTATGAATCTTATCAATCATGATACTTCCTTTTTCGCCTTGAATTTCGCTTGGTAAATAAGAGTTCGTTATTTTGGAATACATCACAATCGCATCTTTATCATCATATTTTAAGATGACGCTACCTTCACCATCCACACCCGAATCAAGCATAATGCCAGTTGCCTTCACTTCTTTTGGTTCACCAAATAATGTAATAAGTGGATACAAACAATAGACACCAAGGTCCATTAATGAACCGTTCGCAAACTCTGGATTGAAGGCATTAAGGACAATTCCTTCTTTGTATTTATCATAACGAGATGAATACTGACAATAGCTTGCAAAGTATCTACGGATAGGACCAATTTTATGTAAATTATCTTGAATGACCTTGAAGTTTGGAAGTAATGTTGATTTCATTGCTTCCATTAATAGGGCGTTATGATCTTTTGAGGCTTGAATCATCCTCGCTACTTCGGTTGCATTAACAGCCAGTGGCTTTTCACATAACACATGTTTGCCATTTTGCAAAAATAAAATAGCTTGTTCTGCGTGATATGAATTGGGAGTAGCAATGTACACCGCGTCAATTTCTTGACTAACTGCCATTTCTTTTAGGTTTGTAAATATTTTTGTTACTCCATATTTACTTGCAAATTCTTCTGCTCTACTAATCGTGCGAGAATAAACAGCAGTTAGTTTAAAATCTTCTACATCATTTGCTGCTTCAAGTAATCTTTCTGTAATCCAATTAGTACCGATTACGCCGAATCGAACCATTTATTCAACCTCATTCCTTTGTTTTATAAAACGAAGAGTTTTGTTTACTACACTTATGAAGCGTTTTTCATCGCCAATAGGATTTTATTTTCCCATAAAAAAACTTATATAGACATGGGGCCTACCAGTGAAATATTGGTGATAACCCAAATAGGGCTCATACTGTGAGTGATGGCTAAATTCTTGGCTGTGCCCCACCCAATAATGATCTCTGATCCGGCCATAGAAGGGACTGAATCAGAGGCTATTTTTTCTTTCCTGTATGGACTGTGTTATTTGTAATATGCAGTAAAGACCGCAATTCATAAAAGAAATAAATGCGGTCTTTACGATGTTTCCATATTTTTTAAAGTGTACTCTATTCGAGATTGGCATGTTTGCCGTACATTTTAGTAGAGTCTAAGCCTTTTTTTTCCATAAAACGCAAGATCAATGCATCATAAAATAATAACATCGTTTGCTCAAAAAGTGACCCCATTGGTTGTATGGTCTTGTATTCACTTTCAGATTGATCTTTCGGTGATCCAGGCAATTTAATGATAATATCAGCTAATTTTCCAATCGTGGAGTCAGGGGAAATCGTTACAGCTGCGACCGTCCCACCTAAACTTTTTGCTTTTTCAGCGATTGAAACCAAGGTTTTCGTTTCACCTGAACCTGAACCGATGATCAACAAATCACCTTTTTCTAAATTTGCTGTTACAGTTTCACCGACTACATAAGCATCGATCCCCATGTGCATCATTCTCATCACGAAAGATTTGCCCATAAATCCAGATCTGCCCGCACCTGCAACAAAGATTTTTTTGGATTCCAGAATCTTATTAACCAACTTCTCTGCTTCTTCGTCAGAGATTAAGTCGACTGTCCGACTTAATTCTTGAACGACTTCAGCTAAATATTGAGTAGTTTTCATAGTTATAATTAACCTTGTTTAATTAATTCTTGCATTTTAGCTGCAACTGCTTTTTTATCGTCTTTGCTTGTGATACCGCCACCTACGATGACAAGATCTGGTTGTACTTTAATCACATCTGGAAGTGTTTCTAATTTGATTCCGCCTGCAATAGCAGTTTTCGCATTTTTTACAACGCTCTTAATGGTTGCAAGGTCTTCGAAAGAATTTTTTCCTACAGCTTGAAGGTCATAACCTGTGTGAACGCAGATATAATCTACTCCTAGTTCATCCAGTTCTTTCGCACGACCTTCAATGTCTTTAACTGCGATCATATCAGCAAGGATTTGTTTACCTTGTTTTTTTGCTTCTTCTACAGCACCTTTAATGGACTCGTCTTCAGCTGTACCAAGAATGGTGATGATGTCAGCGCCTGCTGCAGATGCTTGGCTAACTTCATATCCAGCTGCATCCATGATTTTAAGGTCAGCTAATACAGTTAAGTTAGGGAAGGCAGCTTTCACTTCCTTTACTGCTTTAAGGCCTTCATTAATCACAACCGGCGTGCCGATTTCTACAACATCTATATGATTTTCTACTTCTTTCACCAATTCAATGGCTCCTGGAATATCTACAAGATCTAATGCTAATTGTAATTTCATTTATTACTCGCTCCTTATATAATAGTATATTGTGCCGTATAGCTTTCTTTTGCACAGTGTTATTGTATCCAATTGATAGCTATTTACTAACGGTATGATACTCAGTATACTGGGTATGTTACTAAATTAAAAGTATGCACTTTTTTATCATATAGTAACAAAAAGTATACTATGGGACATAATAAGGGTTGGAGGTGAAATGAATGCCGAATCTTGGGGAAAAAGTGTTTAATTGTGAAAAAGAATTGACTCTTTCGATTATTGGTGGAAAATGGAAAATGTTGGTATTGTGGCATCTAGGAAAAGAAGGAACCAAACGTTTTGGTGAACTAAAGGCCCTCATGCCGGGTATCACTCAAAGAATGCTTGTTAATCAATTGCGCGAACTTGAAGACCATTTGATTGTTCATCGTGAAGTCTATCCTGTCGTTCCACCAAAAGTTGAATACTCACTCACTGAGTATGGAAGAAGTCTGATGCCTATTCTGGATGCTATGTATGACTGGGGTAAAGATTATATTGAGAATGTATTGGAAAAAGAAACAGAAAACAAATCGTCTATTCAGTAGAAAAAAGTGTTTCTCCTAGGGGTTCGAAAAAGTGTAAAAAAGTTCATATACTAACAAACCACGGTTAGCTATCTTAATAAAGATGCTGTCCGTGTTTTTTTATATCTCTACGTATTTAAAAGGTTGAAAAAACACAACATTTAAACACAACATTTAATAAAAGAATCAGTTACTAAAAAGCCAAGGGCAGCGAATCTTGTATAATCGCTGTCCTTGGCTTTTCACTCTTGGTATTGGATTCAAGTTTATAGTATTATTTTTAACACTATGTTATACCAATGTATCTATATGTTAATAAAGTGCGTACTTTCAAAAATATAACATACGTAATATACTGATTTTGCTCAAGTAATAGCGAGCTTAAAGAATACTACCAAACCTTAAGGGAATACTGCTACAAGCATGGTGAGATGAAGTGAAACTTCATTTAATAATTTATACATGTTGTTGCTTTTTACGAAAGGAGAGATCCGCATGGAAAGGTTCAAAACTAAGCAGCGAAAAGTTTGTGAAAGATGTCTAATCATCACCATAAATAATGAAACCTGTCCAAAATGTGGACATTCTCAATTAAGAGATATCATTATTACCGGACAAGCTGGGAGAAATAAACGAAACTTACATCCAAAAGTAGGATAACGCAATAGCGAAAATCCTTGTTGTTTTGTAGGGAAAACGAAGAAAATCAGACATTTTTCTATTTGAAAATGCTTTGAAAAAGTGGAGGAATGAAAAGTGGATTCTATGACGTTTGTCTTATTTGGGGCAACTGGGGATTTAGCTAAGCGAAAAATCTACCCTGCCTTGTTTAATTTATATTTGAATCAAAAATTACCAGATTCTTTTTTGATCATTGGTGTAGGAATAGACGAAATGTCTGATGTTGATTTTCAAAACCATGTAACAGACTCGCTATACACTTTTTCTAGACACTTGATAAATGATAAATCCGAAAAACAAGAGTTTGTAAAGGCATTTCGTTATTGCCAGTTAGATTTCACGAATGCTGAAGGGTATAAGAAGTTAGTTGAAGTCGTTCAACAAAATGAAAAAGACCAGAGTATTGAAGAGAATCGAATGTTTTATCTTTCTGTTGCTCCTGAATTCTTTGATGTAATTGCTTTGAACATCAAGGAGAGTGGATTAGGCTCGACAAAAGGATGGAAACGATTAATGATCGAAAAACCATTTGGGCGTGATTTAAAATCTGCTCAAGATTTAAATGAAAAACTAAGCAAAGCTTTTGAAGAAGACGAAATTTTCAGGATTGACCATTATCTTGGAAAACCGATGGTTCAAAACCTTGAAGCTTTAGAATTTGCCAACCCTGTGCTGCAATCACTATGGAACAATCGGTATATTGCCAATGTGCAAATAACGGCTAGTGAAACGGTTGGTGTAGAAGAGAGAGCTAGTTATTATGAAAAAGCAGGGGCTATTCGTGATATGGTCCAAAATCATATGATGCAGCTGTTGATGATGACGGCCATGCATCAGCCAAAACAGATGAGCACGAACGATATCCGTACAGTGAAAAGAAAAGTTATGGACTCTCTTCGGCCTGTACAGAAAGATACTGTAGGTATCCACGTTGTTCGTGGTCAATATGGACCGGGGGAAATAAAGGGTAAACCTGTAGTCGGATATTTAGAAGAACCTGGAGTGAATGCTTCTTCCACAAACGATACATTTGTGGCTGCTCGTTTATGGATTGATAGTTCATTCTGGGATGGGGTGCCATTTTATATCCGGACAGGAAAAAGAATGAAGGAAAAGTCGACGCGGATTGTGATTGAATTCAAGAATCCAACGAAAAATGTGTATACTAACGAGAATCAATTTGCAGAACCCAATCTATTAGTTATCAAAGTAAGTCCAAATGAGGGTGTGTCGATGCAATTAAATAGCAAAAATTTAACAAATGGAAATTTGGAGCCGATAATTGTTGACTTCTCAGCAAGTACAAAAGACATACCAGAAGCTTATGAACTCTTAATATTCGATGCTCTGCGTGGGGACTCTACCTTCTTTGCTCATTGGGACGAAGTTGAATTATCTTGGAAATGGGTACAGCCCGTTTTAGAGGCGTTTGAGGAAAATGCCCTTCCACTCCACCTATATCAAGCCGGTTCGATGGGGCCACAAGCTGCTTCGCAATTATTGGAGGAGGATGGTTTTAAATGGTGGGAAACCAGGGGGGGAGTTTAATCCGCACCTCCCTGGAAGGCTATTGGTATGAAGAGAGCAAACCGAGGTTGGATTTGACAGATAATTGTTACGCGATTTACCCAAGGAACTTAAAGTATTTGTTGAATCCTTATGGTTCCATAAGGAGACCATGAAGAACAACAAATGGGTAGCATAATAATACACGCTATTTTTTGTAATTTAAAGGAGGAAACTCAAGTGAAAGTAGGATTAATTGGATTAGGGAAAATGGGTATGAACTTAGGAAAAAACTTAATTGACAATAAACACCGTGTAATGGCGTTTGATCTAAATACAAATACTATTGAAGAAATTAAAAAATATGGAGTTGAAGGAGCATCCAGTTTACAAGATCTTGTTCAATCATTAGAAAAGCCACGAGTTGTTTGGATAATGGTCCCACACTCCGTCGTTGATTCAGTTATTAGTGAAATCACACCATTTCTAAGTGAAGGAGATATCGTCATTGAAGCTGGTAATTCGCATTATAAGGAATCCATTCGTCGTTACGAACAGTTGAAGAAAGTTGGAGTGAGCTTTATGGATGCCGGTACTTCTGGGGGGATGGAAGGTGCTCGCTATGGTGCTTGTTATATGATTGGTGGAGATCCTGAAGCATGGAGCATTGTCGAGCCGATTTTTAGAGATACAGCTGTAGATAATGGGTATTTATATGCTGGGAAATCTGGTAGTGGCCACTTCTTAAAAA